>JAKQFZ010000502.1 GCA_029558215.1 Candidatus Omnitrophota bacterium | reverse complement strand
GGATGGCCGATACGTCCAGTTCAGCTGCGAAGTCCATTCTCCGATCATCGCGTGAAGGCGACTGGCTTCCTTGGGATTGCTGTCCAGCAGATTCGTAGACTCCGTGGCTTCCTTGACCCGATCGTACAATGCTGCCGTTGGGATGTAATATCCTTCGCGGCGCTCATCCTGAACCGTGGCGTAAGGCTCTCCATCGGGTCGGATGTCGCTGGGATTCCAGACATATCTCCAACGTTCCGTTCGAACGGTGGCCATCTTGTCCTGCCACTCGGCGAAACTTCGTCCCCCCAAAGTTCCTTCCTCATCCCAACCCTGAATCAGACTCTTGGTAAAGGGCGACCCCTCAAACGAATCGGGAACAGGCACGTTCAGAAGGTTCAGAACTGTTGGGGCAAGGTCAATGGTCTCACGAACTCGGGACAGCCTCACTCCTTCCGGAATCTTTCCGAGCCAGCGAAAGATCAAGGGCACTCTGAGGCAAGAGTCGTACATCGAGCACCCATGATAGAAATAGTGGTTGCGTTCAAAAAGCTCTTCTCCATGGTCTGCAACCACAACCAACAGAGTGTTGTGGGCGAAGCCATTCTGATCAAGCCACTCGATCACTTCTGCAATTCGGTCATCGGTATAGCGGACGCAGGCCTCATAGAGTGACTGGATATGACGGACATCCCTGGGAGTAAGGTCAACTTTGTCCAGTGTAATCCGATCCAAAGTCTCTTCCCGACCGTCCACCCAACCTTGGTAGTCTGGATCGAATTGAGTCTCATAGTCCTTCGGGGGCAGATAGGGTTTGTGCGGTGCCATATAGTGAAGATAGACAAAAAAGCGTTCATGCCCATTGCGGGAAAGCCAATTGAGCGTCTGTTGCGTAACGTAGTCATCTCGCTCACAGTTGCCTATCTCCACTGGGGTCGCTGTGAAATCCTGAAATCCTGGGTGACAAGATGTCAGCATGTTGGCGACGAATGCAGCAGTGCGATAGCCCTTCTTGCGCAGTACCGAAGCCAATGTGACCAGATCGGGAGACATATCCTCGCCGTTTCGCCGAACTCCATGTGTGGCAGGATACTGAGAACTCATGATGGATGTTACAGAAGGCCAGGTGATGCTTCTCTGTGCATAGACCTGTTCACAGAGAGTTCCTTCGCGTGCCAGAGTGTCGAGCGTCGGTGAAGTCGGAGTTCGATGACCGTAGCAACCGAGATAGTCCGCCCGGAGCGCATCCACCAGGATCAGCACTACGTTCGGCCTGCCAATGCGCCCAGGGTTGAAGACAAAGACCCAGAGCACAAAAAGCGTCAGGGCGATGCCCCCGATGATGTCAACGTAGAACAACCAACGATCCTTCAACTTCATCGTCTACCCACATTTTGAATAGCCACAGGAAGTGCAGACCATGCAGCCTCCGTCAAACTCAACGTTGGAGCCGCAGTCGGGACAGGCTTCGGTGGTCGCCGCGGTCAGCGGTTCGTTTGACTCTACTGGCGGAGGTTGCGGTGACTCTGTTTCCATCTGAATCTGAGAGCGTACCAATGCGCGTCCGATGGCATCAGGACAGGAGAGCACCGTCAGTCCTTCACGCCCCTTTCGAGCCACAGTCGAAAGACACCGAATCCCTCGCAGCTGTTCAATGATCGCCGAGACATCAACTCCCGACCGCAGAGCAAGCGAGATCAAGCGGCTGGTGGCTTCAGACTGTGAAGGACACCCACCAGCGCGACCCAGATTGGTGAACACTTCGCAGATGCCTTTGTTGTCCGCATTGACAGTCACATACAGATTCCCACATCCAATTCGGATCTTCTCGGTTACACCACGGGTCAATGGCTGACGGGGACGAGGGACTCTGGGAGATGGTTGCTCGCCTTCTCTGGGAGCGCCAAGGTTCAACACTTGTTCATCGCGGCTTCCGTGCCGATAGATCGTCACTCCCTTGCATCTGTGCTTGAATGCAAGTTTGTACACATGCGCTACATCCTCACGTGTTGACTGTGTTGGGAAGTTGACGGTCTTCGATACGGCATTGTCGGTGTATTTCTGAAAGGCCGCCTGCATTTTGACATGCCAATCGGGAGAAATATCATGGGCTGTTACAAACACTCTTCTCACGACACGGGGGATCTCTTTCAGCCCCTGAACACTGCCCAACTCCGCAACCCGCTCCAAAAGCGCGTCGCTGTGGAAACCTTCCCGCTTGGCACGCTGCAAAAATCGGGGATGAAACTCCACCAGTTTCTCTCCGTCCAGAACCGATCGGTAATATGAAACAGCGAACAGAGGTTCGATTCCACTCGAACAGCCGGCGACGATACTGATGGTACCCGTTGGAGCGATGGTGGTTGTTGTTGCATTTCGGAGCAGTGGCAATCCCTTTTGGGCATAGACACTGCCAACGAAATTCGGAAACGCTCCTCGAACCTCAGCCAACTTGGCAGACGCCTTCCTGGAACGCTCGCTGATGAAGCGCATCACGCGGGAAGCGACCTTCAGGGCAGCCGTTGAATCGTAGGGAATGCCCAGTTCGATCAGCATATCGGCGAATCCCATAATCCCAAGGCCGATCTTCCTGTTGGCCATAGTCATCATCTCGATCTGGTTCAGAGGATACTGGTTCATGTCTATCACGTTGTCCAGAAAATGAACTGCGGTATCTACCACCTGTCCCAGCCGATCGAAGTCCGTCCTGCCATTGCAGACCATTCGAGCCAGATTGATCGAACCCAGGTTGCACGACTCATAGGGGAGGAGAGGTTGCTCTCCGCAGGGGTTGGTGCTTTCGATGGCTCCAACATGAGGCGTCGGGTTGCCTTCATTGATGCGGTCAATGAAGATGATCCCTGGATCTCCGTTGCGCCATGCCATGCTTACCATAAGGTCGAAGACTTCCCGCGCACGGGCACGCCCCACCGGTTGGCCGGTCTGGGGAGCGATGAGGTCATATTCCCCATCTTCATCGAGTGCCTTCATAAACTTGTCGGTAACCGCCACGGAGATATTGAAATTGTTGAGACGGTCACTGTCATGCTTGCAGGCGATGAATTCGAGAATATCCGGATGATCCACGCGGAGAATGCCCATGTTGGCACCTCGACGCGCTCCGCCCTGCTTGATGGTTTCCGTGGCCGCGTCAAAGACGGTCATGAA
>JAKQFZ010000257.1 GCA_029558215.1 Candidatus Omnitrophota bacterium | reverse complement strand
AAAATGACTGTCAGAGGAAAACAGAATCGGGCGTTTGACGCCCAGCGACATCGGATGTTTCTTTCGCCATTCGGCATGAGCAAGGGAGGATATCTCCAGCGCATCAAAATCCACGTCGTCCGGAATGAAACCCAGCTGACTGGTGACACTGAATGAAGGTCTGTCTACATGCGAGGCAACCGCCAGACCGTCCGAGGCATGAACCATCTCGACGACTTCCTTGAGAGTGAATCCGGACGCTGACGAAAGCATTCCCATCTCCCAACCGATCTGTTCCCCTGCTGCGTTCAAAAGCCATTGGCATTGAACCAGGCGGCCTTCCTTTTCCCCAAGTGGCAGAGTCTCGCGGATCAGACGTCCTACGCTCCTCGCCGCGTCGGTGTTCGGAAACAAGCCCAACACATGGACTTCTTCCGCCGTGGTGATCTCCATTCCCGCCAGGACGGTCAGCGACTCGCCTTCCGAGGCATCCTGAACCGCCTCCACGTTTTCCATACTGTTGTGATCACAGATGGCGATCAGAGCAAGATCAGCAGCAACGGCCGCTTCCACAATGGCTGGGGGAGTCATCTCTTCCTCGGCGCAGGGAGACAGCGCTGTGTGGATATGAAGATCGGCACTCCAGAGTCTAAGCATCGCCCGATCTCAGACCCAGTTCATACAAACGTCCCACCAAGTCGAAGGAACAATCGCGAGACACAAAGAGCTGAATTTGCTCTTCGCACGCCTTCTGAATCACATTCTCTTCCGGACGGCGCCCCGATGTGAAAATCACCGCTTTCAGTCCGGCGTGGATGGCCACCGCGATCACATTCAGATGAAGCTGAATGGTCACCAGAACACCATCCTGCGGAGCGTTGGCAAGCACATCACTCAGCATGTCCGAAACGTAGCCCCTGGAAACATCGAGTGACGCATCCAACTCAGGCGTCAACGACTCCAGATCCAATTGCTCAACCAGTTGCCGCACGATCATCTCCTTTGGTCTCCTTGTTGCCCAAGATAGGCGCATTGCGCCATGTCTGCCCGGTTCAGAACCACGTCCTCTGCCAGGTCATCACAGGTGGGAGCACCGCAGACACCACAGTCTCTCCCTGGAAGCATCGAACGAACCTCCTGCATTTGTTTGAGTTTCATGATCGCCCGAAGCATATTCTCATCCAACCTGATTCCGGCTCGTGCCACCAAGGGTTCGAGTCGCGGGACTGCCGGATGGACGACGGTACACGCGCCGCAACGACGCCAACGATTGGCCGCAACGTAACAGTCCTCACTCAACAGTGGCGAACCGAAGCAGCCTTGGTCGCAGCCAAGCAACTCCACAACTCCAATATCCCTCAAGAGTCCGTCCTCGATGTCGTTGAGAACCCCCATCACATGTTCCAGCCCACAAACGCTTAGAATCTCTGAATCCGATTCAACATTCGACCCTCTCTGTGACAATAGCTCTATGCCGGCATTTGCATTCAGCCAGGTGAGAACTCGACTGCGCAAATCGCTGGGAATCAGAATACGCTCGTCATACACTTTGTGTTCCCTCAGCCGTGAACGCTGACTGGGACAGAATGCCATGAAAGCAGGCTTGTCCGTATGGAGCATTGCCTCGGCAGATTCGAGTGGTGTCAAGAACGGTGCTACATGAGGAATCAGCGAAGGAAAGCGCAGCTGGATTAGGTTCAAGACCGCCGGACATGTGGGCACAATGACTGTCTGGGATTCGGTCTGCCGATGGGCGTACTCCACGGACGCCTGCTGAATTCCAAGAGACCAACTCTCCAGAATGTGTATCCTCTCAAACCCCAGCGCTTTCAAAGCCTGAAGCACGACGTCGGCGGGGAATGCCGTTCCGAACTGCGCGAGAAATGCACCCGATACAACCAATGTACCCCTGAGGGAAGACTGCGTGTTAAAAGCAGACTTGATCGACAAAGCGTCGGTCGGACATTCACCGATACAGGCATTGCAGTCTATGCAGAGATGCTCCAGAATTTGTGGTGAACCATTGCGAACCCGGACTGCTCGTGTTGGACACGACCGAAGACATTCCTTGCACAAGCGACAGAGCGCTGCGCGAATGTGAACAGAGTGAGGCGTGCCCGCACTCAGTTCGGGTTGCTTGAGCAAGACTTTGAACTGAAGTGTCGTCCCTTCTCCGACTTGGGACTGAATATGGAACTCATCTGAATTGCGTTTGATGTTCGGCAACCCCATCCCTGCGCCAAATCCGTACTCACGCGCTTTTGCCGGTGCTGTGGAGTAGCCTTCACGCATGGCCAGGTTGAGATCAGCGATCCCGGGGCCTTCATCCTTAACTTCGACACTCAACCGATCCCCCTCTATCTGAATTGTCATCTGTCCCCCGACAGAATGGATGACAACATTCATCTCTGCTTCGTAAGAAGCAATCATGGCACGGCGGACTGCCTTGCCGTCGGCGCCAACCTTCTTCAGATGCTCCTTGAGCGCCCTCGAGGCTTTCCCGCCGCCGTCATAGTCCCCTGCCTTAATCTGGAAGATGATCGGATCTGTCACACCAACGCACCTTCGGCTTTCAGTCGCTCGTAGAGCCTGCCACACGTTTCAAACAGCTCATAGGGCGATGCGATCAAGATGATTCCCCGCTCTTGGGCGGACTCGATAAACTCCTGCTCCGGCAGCGTACCACCGGCGATACACAGACCGGCGACATCCATCAACTCGGCCATCCGAAGCAGACTGTTTCCCATCAAGTTGCTGACAACAAGCGTGCTTTCGGAAGCCTGAGTCAACATGCCACTGATATGATCTCCCGCAGATACGCCGTTCACGTCGATCTGATCGGCTCGATCGCATCCTGTCAGCACCCGGCCGTCAATGCACTCCACCAGGGCTCGTAACTTCATCGCTCCTCCATTGCAGCCACTACTTTATCACCGCTGTCTCATGTGGTCTCTTCCAACAGTCAGCCTTTCCGTCAGAGCGGGCATAGCACACCCGCCAGTCGGCGCAGGCCGACCTAGCGGTTCCGCCTCTTGGCTTTTACATGTTCCTGATGTGTCTTTGTAAAATCATGCCATCCGTCCGCTCGGGCGACAAAAAACAACTCGTCCGTCTCCAAGGGGATCAGCGCTGCCTGCAGTGCCGCCCGTCCGGGGGAACAGATCGGTCCCGGAGGAAGTCCCTTGTGCTGATATGTGTTGTAGGGAGAGTCAAACTGCAGGTCTTTGAGTGTCAAGTGCTTGCGCCAGTCGTCTATGGCAAAGCGAACCGTGGCACATGATTCCATCTTCATGTTCTGGTTGAGTCGATTGTAGAAGACACCGGCGATACGTGGATATTCAGAGAAGAATCTGCCTTCTCTTTCGATGATGGAGGCCAGTGTCACTATTTGATGGGGTGTCCATTGCTTGCCGAGAGCAATGCAGGGTCTGTCTGCATCCCAGTCTCCCTGAAGTCCTGCCCAGACCTGCTGGAAACGACGGACCATCTCACGAAGAATCTGCTCGGGCTTCCATTCCAGATCGAAAAGGTAACTGTCCGGGAACAAGTATCCTTCGAGGCTCTCCGCGGAAATGCCTTGTTTTTGGATAAAAGCCTCATCGTGCATCAGACGGCTGTAATCCTCGATGCTGTGTCCGGTGTTTTCGGAAAGCTCCCGTGCGATCTTGTCAAGGGTGAAGCCCTCTGGAATCGTGACCCAGTAGGTGTTGGGAACATAGGTGGCGATCTGTCTCACCACATCCCAAACGGGCATGGGACGGTCAAAACGGAAAGTACCAGGGTTCAGTTTCCGCGCCAACCCCAGGTACTGCGCCGAGACGAGAAAGTGCAGGGCACTGGGAACGACCTGATGATTCTGGAGAATTCTTCCGATTCGTCGCGCCGACACCCGAGGGGGAATGTTGATTTCGCAGGGCTCAAAAGACTGCGGCATCGGTCCCCAGAAATCCGCCGCAAAGCGAGTCCCCGCCTGCAGTCCGAACAGCAGGCCGATCAAGAGAATATATCGGAACGTTCGGATCACACGTGCTCTCCCGCCGCCGCCAGTTCCCGAATCAGATCCAGAGTTTGTTCCGCGGCGGTTTCGTCGAGAACCGAGATGGCGAAACCCGAATGCACGAGAACGAAATCACCCACACGCACCGAATCATCATCCACCGCTACAAGAGACAAGTCCACCCAATGGCGAACACCGCCGACTTCGACGAGACCCTTTTCGCCGGCAACCTGAATGACCCGATGCGGGATGGCACGGCACATGACAAGCCTCCAAACTCTGCGGAACGGTCATGACCCATCTGTTGTCTGTGATTGGGCACAACAGCCGACAAATCGCAGCCCACCGCCAACTAACCGATACGCGCTGCGGCAATGACGGCCTGACCCAGGGCGATCCCCCCATCGTTTGGAGGAACGCTGTGATGGGTCAGCACTTCAAAGCCTTCCTGAACGAGGCGCGCCGAGCACAAATCTAGCAACAATCGGTTCTGGAAACAACCCCCACTAAGAGCGACGCAGTTGGGTGCTCCGTTTGACTTCAGACGGAGACAAACGTCTACAACCACCTGGCAGAGACCGTTGTGAAAGATCCGAGCCACATCTGAAGCGCTGGTACGGGCGCGAATCCTGGCAACGGCATCAAGAATCGCCTTGGATGGCTCAACGATGAGGAGATCATCGTGGACATCTACTTCGAACGGCAGTGCGTCTTGAGTTGGTGCTGCCTGCGCCGCGGCCTGTTCGAGCCATAAAGCAGCTTGGCCTTCATAGGTGGTTCGATGGATTCCAAGGCACAGGAAACTCATGGCATCAAAAAGTCGTCCCATGCTCGAACCGCAAGGGCAGTTGACGTCCGATTCAAGCATCTGCTGGACAATGTTCATCTCACCCGAATGAAAATTCTCAAAAAACCCTTTTGACTCATTTCGCCAACGGTTTCCAAACGCGTCTCGAAGGTAGGCGAGCCCCATGCGCCACGGCTCACGTGCTGCAACATCTCCCCCGGGTATCGGAATCGGTCGGAAGGTGCCCGCCCGACGGAAATCCTTCAGATCGCCGACAAGAAACTCGGCTCCCCAGGCGGAGCCATCGAGACCCAGCCCGATCCCGTCCCAGCAAACGCCGATGGCAGGCTGCTGACGACAATTCTCAGCCAGACAGGATGCTAAATGTGCGTGGTGATGCTGAACCGCGATTCGCGGAACATCACGAAAACTGCCCAAGAATCGTGTCGAGAAGAAGTCCGGATGCAGATCATGGGCAATCACTTCAGGTTTGAAATCAAAAAGGCCGAGAAAGTGCCTGACAGCCTCTTCATAGCCGGACTGAGCTTCCAGACTCTCAAGATCTCCAATGTGTTGCGAGAGCACTGCCTGTGCTCCCCGCGGAAAAGGATGAATCGAATCCGTATTGTCACCCGCAGAAGCGTCCGGTGTTGTGCCCAAGAGACAAAACGTGTTCTTCAACTGCGCTCCACAGGCGAAAATCCGCTTAGAGGCCGAGACTGGTACATCGATCGCAGCAGGCACAAACCCTCTCGATCGCCGCAACACAATCGAGCCCCCTGACCAAACACGAACAATGGAATCGTCACAGCGAGTCGCGATGTCCCTGTCATGAACGAGATATAACCGCACAATCGAGTTGAGCCTCTCAAGGGCCTCGTCATCTCGATGAACGATGGGTTCTTCAGCAAGATTCCCGCTCGTCAAAACGATAGGCCGACGGATCTCCTGAAGAAGCATCTCGTGCAGAGGCGTGTAAGGAAGCATCACTCCCCACTGCTGCAACCCGGGAGCGACCTCCTCGACAGGAACACGAGGTCGTCGCTGTGTCAGCGTGCTTGCGCCGATCTGCTTTTTCACGGCCAACAGAACGATGGGACGACGAGAACCAGTCAATTCTCTTTCCTCTTCCGACGACAGTTCACACAACCGTCGGACGGACTGCACATCAGGAAACATCATGGCAAATGGTCTGTTTGGCCTGCGCTTGCGATGCCTGAGCAGCGAGACCGCATGTGGGTTGGTGGCGTCGCACGCAAGGTGATAGCCACCAAGCCCTTTCACCGCAACTATGCGGCCTGCGCGGATTGCCCTTGCGGCTTCAGCGATAGGATCGGCGCATTCAATTGGTTGCCCGTTCGAGTCGAGAAAAGTGACACGCGGGCCGCAGACCGAGCAGGCGTTGGGCTGAACATGGTAACGTCGGTTGTCCACATCCTCGAACTCCTTTCGGCAGCTCGAACACATTTCAAACCGTGCCATCGTTGTTTTCGTTCGATCATAGGGAAGTCCCTCGATCAGTGTGAATCTCGGTCCACAATTCACACAACTCGTGAATGCATATCGGTACCTGCGATTCCCCTCGTCGAAAACTTCGGTAAGACAGTCGTCACAGCAGCCAACATCGGGGGGAATCAGGACTCTCTGAGCGTGTTGGTCGAGGCTGTCCAATATCGAGAAACCTTCAGCGGCCTCTACTTCCACTTCCATCTTCTCAACTCGCTCAATTCGGGCATGCTCTGGGGCGTTTGAGACTAGATTACTCTGGAACTGCTCCACCGCTTCAGACATGCCTTGAACTTCGATAATCACCCCGCTCCCACAGTTTCTCACATTCCCGGAAAGGCTCAAATCCCTGGCTAGGCGAGTGACAAAGGGTCGAAAGCCGACTCCTTGAACCACGCCTCTTATGTCAAGCCGAATACGCTTGACGCTCTGAATCGTGATACTGAGAGTGGGAGCAGAATCGGTCAAGGCAGCTCCTCAAGATACTCCTGAGCCATCCCCGGAAAGTCGGTGCAGCAATAGTCAACATTCCACTGGTTCAAAAGGTGGAGAATCTCCTTCTCATTGGCCATCCAGCCGGTGATCCGCTTGCCACGCTCATGAGCCCACTTGATCAATGGTTCCGATAGAATCTTGTTGCCTGGGTTCATCATTTGGCAGCTGAGCTCGGTCGCGATTCGCTTCATCTGGTCAGCGCTTTGGTTGGCGATGATCGCCAGCTGCACTCGTTCATCTTCCTCGCGGACAGCGCCTAGTATCTTCTCCTTGAAACTCGACAGGATTACTCGATGGCGCAGTTGGTGGCGGTCGAGAATCTCAAACAGTCTCGCAATCTGTTCCTCCAAACGGTCATCTTCATCCTTGATCTCGATATTAAACTGAATCCGTTCCTGAAATGTCTCCAGAACCTGCACGAGTGTGGGGACTCGAACACCGGCAAAGTCCGCCGAGAACCAACTGCCGGCGTCCAACTTCTGAATCTCAGCCACGGTCAACTGACCCACTTCTCCGGTGCCATCGGTCGTGCGTTCCAGGGACTTGTCGTGCAAAAGAACCAGATCACCGTCCTTGGTGAGACGAATATCCAGTTCGACCCAAGGAATCCCCAAATCGGCGCTGACTTTGAATGCCGGCATCGTGTTCTCGGGAGCAACTCCTGCTGCTCCCCGATGACCCATTATCTCCATTTGCTGACCCTCCTCACAATGGAGAAAAGCATTATCGAAAGCCATGGGTTTGTCAAGAATGGACGCCGGAAACCTGCTTTCCGAACAGAAGAGTTGGGAGCCAGAACAGGTCTGGCTCCCATACTCAGTCGCTTGATCTGTGGTGCGACCTTGCCGCTTACTCGATCGGTCTTTCCGCCAGCGGTCGGAACGCATAACCGGAATCCGCTTTCGGGATCGGTGCGACGGGTTCCGTCAGAAGAAACTGGCCGCGTTGGATTCTCTCCTTCAAAGTGTTGGCGATCTCTTTCGCCTTCACATAACTTGAAAGAGGAGTTGTAGGAATCTGCTTGCCCTCAAGCGTGATCGAACCCGACTTCAACTGGGCGTAACTCACCTCTCCCAGATTCCCAGGCTCAACATAAGGATAACTCTTGCTGTAATCAACAATCGTTGCGTAGATATCCTCATCGTTCACGGCTGCACTCCGACAAACGTCCTCATCCAGAACAGGTATCGGGAGTCCAATTCCAACTGATAACGATGTCCCATACCCTCGAAACGATACTCCCTTCAACCACTTCGACTCCATCTGCTTCAGGTCGCCTATCACCGCCACCGTCCCCGCTGGCATCCTCGGGACTCCGTTCTCTCCTCGCTTCACTCCAGGATTATGCTGTGTCCCGTGCCACACAACGTAGCCTTCTCCTCCGCCCAGAAAAATCCTGGTTCCAATGCCCAAGGTTCGGTAGTTCGGATCGTTCAGCAACGGTGACAACTGGCCTGCGCTACAATAGTTCGCGTTGCCCAACTTCGGCTTCAGAATTCCCATGTATGTGTAAATTGGCCGATCCGAAAGATTCACCGCAACATTGTAGTTCTGATACGAGTTCCTTGGGTTGAACAAGACCGCTTCGTTGACATCCTTGATGTTGATGTACGTCTCCAACTTCCTCCGAGGATAACAGTCCGTGCCGTACGCCGTTGCCGTTAGTCGAATGTCCTTACCAGACACCAACTCCTCGATAACATGACCCCCACCGTACCGAAACTCCCCAGGATGATTCCTGTTCCGCGGATCCTCGTCCGGCAGCGCTGTCGCTCCTATATACACGTCCACCGCCGCAAATCCCGCATACGCCGGCACATCATTCAGCCGAACATGGCCTCCTCCAAGTTTGATCCGCGGCTTCGCGTGACCAATGTTGATGTAGGCTCCCGAAGAACACATTGGACCAAATGTCCCTGTCGTCACTACATCCACTTCCACCGCCGCTTGCGAAACGCCTTTCTCCGCAACGATGCCGATTATTTCCTCGGCCGTCACGACCACCGCTCGGCCTGCCTTGATCTTCTCATTGATTTCCTGAATCGTCTTCATCTGCTTCTCCTCCAGCACGGGCGAATCATCATCCGCCCCAAGTACGGGCGATTCATGAATCGCCCCTACATCTAATTTCCACAGCACGGGTAATTCATGAATTACCCCTATAGCGCATCAGCATCCGTCCGAAAATCCATGATCCATAGCATCACAACCACCTCCCAAGACTCAGCCCTAGATCTGATAGAGGTCAGAGTTGGACTGCTTTCCCGCTCTCCAGCGTGCGAGCAGATCCGCCAGCGTCGTGCTCTCGAGAATTTTCTCAATTGACTCCTTAATCTCAGCCCACAGCGGTTGTGTCGGACAATGACCGTCAGTAGGGCACGACTCCTTCGACTCAAGACACTCCACAAGCAGCGGGTTTCCCTCCAACGCTCGGAAAATCTCCAGTAAAGTGGTCTGGCTCGGTGACTTCTTCAGCGTGTAACCACCATGAACGCCTCGCACCGCCTTCACCAAACCCGCTGACTTCAGTGGTGACAATATCTGCTCCAGGTACTTCGGAGACAGATTCTGGTGCTCCGATATCTCTTTCACCGTAAGAGCACGGTCAGCATAAACCGACGCCAACTCCACCATCGCCCGTGTTCCGTATCTCGTTCTTGTTGAGAGTATCATCTTATAGTCCTTAATTCCTATAGATTCAATATGAATATAGGACAATATCTCTGAATGTCAACATCTTTTTAGAAAAATCCTTCTGACGCTTGGTGACACTCCGTTCAGAACAGGTGTGTCATCTACCGAACAAGCATTCAAGGCGGTGGGCATAGCCGAAGGGTTTGAAGCAGCAGCCTCTATCCCACTCAACCGTGCCAGTCGCCAAAATCACTTGAGCAGTTGACATGTTCAGCAAATTTGTGGACAATTCCCTTTGCTTCTATTCATGCAGAAGAAACAGGGGTAGCCGAAGTGACAGTTCAAGAATATCTGGCAAAGCTCGAAGAATTCGGTACCGAGACGGTCAAACAATACAAGCGCATATATGGGGATTCCGGAGCGCTCATCTATCGAAGACAAAAGGGACATATCAACGCTCTGCTGCAGTTTGCGTATGCTTTTGGAGAGGAGCGGGAATGTCTCCTCGTGCGGTGTCCGTCGCGTATCAATCTTCTTGGGATGCACGTAGAGCATCGCGGAGGCTATGTGAACCCCATCGCCATCGGTTCGGAGCTGGTTGTGGTCGCGTCCTCAAGGCGAGATGACCGATTTCATATACGGAATGTTGAGTCAGATCTCTTTCCAGACACTTCGTTCGCTCTTCACGAGCTTCTGCCCAACGATCCGCAGATGGATTGGGTCACGTTTGTCAATCACGTTCAGATAGAAAGAGGGCACTGGGGAAATTACGTACGAGCCGCGCTGTTGAGGCTGCAAATGGAGTTCCCCGACAAGCCGTTCTGCGGCATGGACATGATGGTGTATGGGGACATCCCGCGAGGGGCTGGAGTTAGTTCCTCCTCCGCTTTGGTGGTAGCCACAGCGCTCGCCGCAGTGAATCTGAACAGACTGGAAGTAGATCGAAAGCATCTCACTGTTCTTTGCGGCGAAGGGGAGTGGTATGTCGGTACAAGGGGTGGTGCTGGAGATCAGGGTGCCATGCTTCTGGGCAAACAGAACTGCATCACGCACATGCAGTTTTTTCCCCTCCATTACGAGACCATTCCGCTGCCGGCCGGTTATGTTGTAGTGCTGTGTCGCTCGTTTGTGGACGCGCATAAGGCTGCTGGAGCGAGAAGCGTGTTCAATGAACGAGTGGCAACCTATGATATCGGACTGATGTTGATCCGAAAGAGATATCCGCAACTGGCTTCACGAATTCGATACCTTCGGGATGTGAGTCCTGGACATCTTGGAGTGGACGACGCCTGGATATATCGGCTTTTGCAGAATGTTCCCGAGTCCATGAATCGGGATGAACTGCTGGCGATTCTGCCCGAGGAAACAGAACGGCTGGAGGGTTTGTTTTCCACCCACGAAGATCCGCCGACTGGTTACCAGATCCGGCAAGTGCTTCTCTATGGAATCGCCGAATGTGCGAAGGCAGACTACGCGGGATCTCTTCTGCGTCGAGGAGACATCGAGGAATTCGGCAGGCTCATGAGCATTTCCCATGATGGCGATCGGGTGGTGCGGTATGACAGCAAGGGTTTTGCCGTCTCACACAACTCGGAGATCAGCGACAAGGACCTCGATCGTTTGATCGAGCAATGCTGCTCGGACAGATGTCCCGAATCCGCGAAGATCTACCGTCAATCGGGAGGCTATGCCTGCAGCCATCCCAGGGTGGATCAAATCGTGGATATCCTCTGTCAGATTCCCGAAGTGCTCGGAGCACGGGTGACAGGCGCGGGTTTGGGCGGTTGCGTTGTGGCGCTCGTGCCGAGTGCGTACGCTCAGGAAGCGATCAATGCCTTGGACTCTCAGTACTACGGCGTCCATGGTCTTCCTGAAGGTGCCGAAGTCTGTGTTTCGGTGGAAGGTGCATGCACCCTGTAAACTGCTCGGATCGAGACGAGAGCATCCGGATTTTCAAACGTGGTTGCGCAGTTGCAGTTCGACCGGATGCGGGTTCAGATAATACTGCTCCTTGAGATAGGGTTGCTCATACTTTCGCACGTAGTGGTTGAGCAGTGTGATCGGAACAATCAGAGGCACGTATTGCTGATGATAGTTCTCGATGACCTCAAGAAGTTCCTTCTTCTCGTCCGCTGTTAGAGCGCGTTTGAAGTACCCCATTACATGCATCAGGACATTGGTGTGCTTGTTGACTGTGGCGCGCAGTTTGAGACTGCCCATGAGTAGTTCAAAATACTCCTGAAAAACTCCCTCCTTCGGCAGACCCTTAGCTTTTGCGACCAAAGCTCCCATATCCTTCAGATGCTTGTTGCTGTGGGACATGATCAGCAACTTGTGGCGCGTGTGAAAATCAACCAGAGAGGAGAGTTTTCTGCCTGACGCCAGAACATCGCGCCACCGCTTAAGCACGAAGATTCGCTCAATGAAATTCTCTCGAAGCGGCGAGTCATGGAGCCGTCCCTCTTCCTCAACCGGCAGCAGAGGAAAATGATCCATAAACGCTTGAGCAAAAAGCCCGACCCCGACCTTGGACGGTACACCGTTTGAGTCATAGACTTTCACCCGCTCCATGCCGCTGCTCGGAGAACCGCTCTTGAAAATGTACCCGCACAGTTCTTCTTTCTCAAGTTCCTTAACACGCCGCAGTGCCCAGGTTTTCATGCGTTCCGTATGGTCTTGACCAGTTCGAACTGTGAGCAACTTTGGAGCGACTGGATCGCCAACAAGCCTCATCGGCTCTCTGGGGACTGTAAACCCGCATTCCACCTCGGGACAAACACCCACATACTCGACATATTGCCCCAGTGTATCGCGAAGGAAGCGATCCAGTTTGTGGCCACCGTCAAAGCGCACATTCTCCCCAAGAAGACAAGAACTGATACCGATTCGGATTTTCTCGTTCATCTCTTTCCTCTCTTTGCCAATCGCCCGATCCAAAAGATCAAGGGCTTCTCAAGATGATCAAACTGCCGAACGTGGTCCTCAGTGTCAACTCTGCTCTTTCGTCCGGCCTCGTCTCTATGTCGGATTATGCCGAATACCCGTCGTTCCGGCAATGCCCGATCACAAATGTCAAGACAGCACAAGGGAATCGGGTTCCCATACACCAAGTTGACGCGTGCTGTCAGGAAGGCTTTTCCTTGAGTCAAAGATCGCGCCGTCCCGATCGAAGAAATATCTGGTTTCAGATTTCCAGTAAACCTTTTTGCGCCGTGCGGCGTCTCTTTGTTTGAAGTGAGTTGAATACATCCGTGGTGAACGAAGTACAGAGGATCGGTGCTGTTATCGCTTCGTACATCAGCAAACAGAGAAGCGATGTGAGCTCTTCGCGATTTTGACTTCATTGTGTACGGAGGAATTTGAGATAGTCTGGATCAAACCGAAGCAAGTCTCCAAGGACACCGTCGTCCTCAGAAATGCCATCCTGCAGTTCCGGATTGCCAGATGATGAGCCAAGAAAGACCGTCGTGTTCGCAAGTCGGCACAGAAACGGATATCAACAGTACATTATCCCTCAAAAAAATACTTGACAGTATTTCGGAGAGTGTATACTGTTCTAGTAGTGTATACAGTTAAGTGAGGATTCCAATGATTATCAGAATAGAGAAAGCGGCCGGTGTTCCGATCACGAGACAGATTCTCGACCAGATTCGAACACACTGTGCGTCAGGTGCCTTGCGACCTGGGGATCAGTTGCCAAGCGTTTGCGAACTGGGAGGTGACAAATGAGAAAACGTTGGGTATTGTCCGCTCTGATCTCTATTCTCCTTGGAGTGGCATGGGTTCACGCCGCAGAGTTTAGCTCCTGGGTGTCCATTGGGCCACCAGGAGGGTCGTTTCTTGGAACCAGCACAAGTTCTTCAGATCCCTCTCAGGTTACAGCAATCATGTCAGAAACTGGTGTCGTCTACCAATCATCCAATGCTGGAGTGACCTGGAATAAGACCTTTAAGTTCACTCAAGAATATCTTCTGGACATGTCCCGAGACAACTCATCCACTTTGTCCGTACTGGGCCGGTACATGTTGTACCGAAGCACAGACGCTGGCCTCTCGTGGAGTCAGTTTCTCATGCCGTCCAACCAAGGTTACCCAAGATGTCTGGCTGTCGATCCCACTGATGTCAGCAAAATCTACGCGATTTCCTCTCCCTATGACTCTCAGTCAGGGAGTTACAGAATCTGTTTCTTCA
>JAKQFZ010000254.1 GCA_029558215.1 Candidatus Omnitrophota bacterium | reverse complement strand
GGATTTCCGGTTGTCATCCGGGGGACTGTCATTACATCGAAGGCAACTTCCACGCACGACGTCGCTGGATGGCATTCAAGGAGCTCTTGGAGTCTGCTGGTGTTGATATGCGTCGGGTGCATTTCAGCTGGGTCTCGGCATCCGAGAGTCAGAAGTTTGCGGAAACGGCCAAGGGCGTCGTTGAGAGAATCCGAGCGCTTGGGCCCAATCAGGCTTTTGCCGAGATCAGTCCGGTAGTTGCCGAGTCGCCAAGATATTTCTAGGCGGCATGAAATCGAGTTTGACAGTTTGGGATGTTGCCCAATCTGATGTTGGTTAAGGTTTTCAGACTGCGGAGTCGAATGTGAACGCAACAGAACAGCTGAGGGAAAGAGCGCGAAAACTGCTCTTGGACGGTACGGTTCAAGTCATCATTGGCTATGAGCGACCACCGGACGGCGGCACGGCTGCGGCCTTTATCACGCAGCCCCAGGACTGCAACCGTTTGATTTTTGAAGACAAGTGCTATGCGAATCTTTCCGGCTATTTGCTGAAGCCTGAGGTCAAGGCTTTGGGAAAACCAGGCATTGTCCTGAAAGGGTGCGACAGTCGTGCGGTCAATGTGTTGATTCGAGAGGCTCGTTTGAAGCGGGAAGATTTTTACGCCATCGGAGTCGAATGCCCTGGGATGGACAAAGTCGTCTGTTCCTGGTGTGAGCAGCACGCTCCTGTTGGTTGTGATGAAACCATTGCTGCTGACCGACCGATCGCGGAAGCCAAGCCGATGGTGGATCCGCTCAAGGACAAGAGCGCTCAGGAGCGTTGGCAGTTCTGGATGGATGAGTTTTCCCGATGTATCAAGTGCTATGCCTGTCGCCAGGTTTGTCCCATTTGTCATTGTCCAAGGTGCATTGCAGAAAAGAATGCGCCTCAATGGATTGACACAAGTCCCCATTCGCGGGGGAATCTGAAGTGGAATCTGATTCGTGCCTTTCATCTTGCCGGGCGCTGTGTTGAATGCGGAGAGTGTGAGAGGGCGTGTCCCATGGGGCTTCCTCTGATGCACCTGTCCATTTCCATGAAGCAGATGATGCGCGAGAAGTTCGGAGCGATTCCTGGCATGGATGCTGAGACGCTTGCGGCGCTCGCAACATTCAAAGAAAGCGACGAGGAGGACTTCTTCCTGTGAAAGCCATGTCACTCCAAGCCGCCAGAATCAAAGACTGGATTCAGTCGCTGCTGCAAACGGGGAGTCGTGTAGTCGCTCCTGTTCGAGTCAAAGAGGATACGCTCTTCTCCACGCTGGAAACTCCTGAGCACCTTGTGCTGGATGAGCGGATCACTTTGAAGTCTGCCAAGGGAGTGTTCTTTCCTCAGTCAGAAGTCGTGCTGGAATTCGAGGCAGGCGAAAGTCGCCCTGAGGTCAAGGATATTCAGGGATTTGCGCCACAGACGATCCTTTTGGGAGTTCGACCCTGCGATGTGGCGGCGATGAATGTTCTGGATTCGGTTTTTGCCTGGGACTATAAGGACAACTTCTATCTGGAACGGCGCGCCAACACCACGATTGTCTCTGTTGGATGCCTTGCTCCTGTGGATGAGTTCTGTTTCTGCACTTCAGTTGGTCTGAATCCCCAGACGCGGGAAGGTTCTGATGTCTTCATGCTGAGACAATCTGATGGCAGTTATCTTGTTGAGGCAGTCACGGAGAAGGGGGAAGCCCTTCTGAAGCAGACATCAAAGTCACTTGAGCTGTCTGAGGCGCAGCCGAACGCAGATGCCGAGGATATCGTTCCGAGACGATTCGATCTCAATCGCGTCAAACCGTGGTTGGATGAGCATTTTGATGACGATTTCTGGAAGAAGATGTCACTCAAGTGCATTGGATGCGGAACCTGCACTTTCCTCTGTCCGACGTGTCACTGCTTTGATCTGGTGGATGAGACAAGGCAGGGTGCAGGGGTTCGGCGCAAGAACTGGGACAGTTGCCAGTTCAGTCTCTTCACGCTGCACGCTTCGGGACACAATCCCCGTAAGACTCAGAGCGAGAGATATCGGCAGCGTATCATGCACAAGTTCAAATACTATCAAGAGAAGTTTGGCAAGACTCTTTGCGTGGGATGTGGGCGATGTGTCCGCTCCTGTCCGGTGGGACACAGTCTGTTGGAATACCTCACAGAAATAGACAGACTCTCACGCGAAGCGCAGCCGAAATAGATGGAGAATCCGATGTCGCACTCAGAGAATCTCTACAAACCAATGCTCATGGAAATCCAGAAAGTGATCCCTGAGACTCCCGACGTGCGCACGTTCGAACTGGTCTTCAAAGACTCTGCAGATCGCGATGCCTTTCGTTTTCGTGCCGGTCAGTTTGCAGAGTATTCCGCGTTTGGACTGGGCGAGAGCACGTTTTGCATTGCCAGTTCGCCCACACGCATGGATCACATCGAATGCTGTTTTCGCAAGACGGGACGTGTGACTTCGGAACTGTTTCGTCTCAACGAAGGAGACACCATAGGCCTTCGCGGTCCCTACGGGAATTCATTTCCTATTGAAGACTGCTTTGGCAAGAACCTCTACTTTGTGGCCGGTGGTATTGCATTGCCGCCTTTGAGAACGCTCATCTGGAACTGCCTGGACTGGCGCGACAAGTTTGGAGAGATCACTATCGTCTATGGTGCTCGAACTGTCAGCGATCTCGTCTACAAACGTGAACTTGACGAGTGGCAGAAGCGTTCCGACATTAAGTTGGTGAAGACCGTGGATCCCGGTGGACAGACGCCTGACTGGGATGGTTCCGTCGGCTTTGTGCCAACGGTTCTCAAAGAAGTGGGTCCCAGTCCCAGCAATTCAGTGGCTTTTGTGTGTGGCCCGCCTATCATGATCAAGTTCACTTTTCCTGTTCTCACCCAGGCGGGATTTGAGCCAAATCAAATTTACACGACTCTTGAGAACCGCATGAAATGTGGTTTGGGCAAGTGTGGCCGCTGCAATGTCGGTGGTGTCTATGTCTGCAAGGACGGTCCGGTTTTCAGTTACGAACAACTGATGAAACTGCCTGCGGAGTATTAGGATCGCTTCACGGTTTGTTCACAACAGGCGACGTCCAGCCTCTCTCACTTATTCTCTTGTTTCTGCCCTGAAGTCTTCAGGTGCTTGTCGAAAAAACCAATGACCTTGGGTCGCAGGTCGTATGGTAGCGGTTTGCGTCCCCAGTTCTCAAGATCAAAGGTATGACCGACTCCCTCAATGATTACGAGTTCATGTTCGACACCATGCTTTGCGAGCGCAGCCGCCAGTTCTTCCGACTGACCAAGGTTCACTGTTGTGTCCTTGGTTCCGTGAAGAATCAGTGTCGGAGGACTTTTGGGCGAGAGGTGATGAACTGGAGAGGCAAGATTCCAGCCGTCGGGATTGCTCTCGAATGCTCCTTGAACAAGGCTCGAACTCGTGTTTCGAGGTTTGGTCGGGTTGCCGTTTTCATCAACGCTCATCCGAGTTGAGAGATTCGTGATGCCGTACATATCCACAACCGCCTGCACTCTACTGGACTCGTTGGGATAGGGCTGCGTCGGTTCCAACTCAGTGATGCCGTCAGTATAGGCGACCATCAGGGCAAGATGCCCTCCTGCGGAACCGCCAATGACACCGATGTGGTCGCCGTCTATCTGGTACCTACCGGCGTTGGCTCTCAAGAAGCGCACGGCGTTCTTACAGTCATGGAGATTTGTTGGCCATCTGTTCTCCGCCTTCAGCATGTAGTTGACACTGATGCACACGTAGCCATTGAGCGCCAGGTTTGTGCCGACATTGAACTCCCTTCGGGCTGCTTTGTCACCCAGTGTCCAGCCTCCACCATGGATGATGACAACAGCGGGAGAGCGTTCTTCGGGTTTGCGGTTTGCTGGAAGGTATAGGTCGAGTTTTTCCTCACGACCAGGTTCAAGGTAATCGAGATTCTGCTCGATGATCACGCCATCCGGCGCAGGGGGCAGTGTCTGAGCAGACGCACACGTTGGAAGCAGCGCAAGTATGAGGAGAAGAAAAACGATTTGCATAACTGTTGAGTCCTTTCTTTATCACCTGAGCTGGCAACAAGTTCTAAAGTGCTTCATTCGAAGACTGTCCGAGCAGGATGGCTGGTTCACCCCAGCAAGCCCAGTCGTAACTGCTGTTGTCTTTTCCCTTGCGGGTGACAAACTCCACGACCGTTGTTCCCGAGTACTTCGTCATATCAACATCAAACTTCTCCCATTGTGGCAGGTCATGATTGCGCTGCCAGACAGATTCACCGTTGATGCGAATCTCAAAATCCACACCGTCCGTGATCTTTGCTCCATCTCGAATGCCAGTGTAGCCGACCAGTGTTTTGACTCCCTCGGGCATCTGGACGTTGAACCGAACAATGACGTCTTCATCTCCCTCGTCCGGGTGTTCAAACAGCGCCAGCCTTGAGACTTTGCCGACCGCTAAACAGAGGCCTTGTGCACACGAAGAGAGAGATGAACACAAACGCAAACAGGACGGATTTCACCAACATCCGCAGACTCCTTTCAGTCTGACGCACAGTCCCACCGCTCAATAGAGCATCCACGAACCAACGGCAGTAGCGTTGTTGATGCGCATCAGAAAGCCCTCATACGTCGAAGCGTAAACAGCCCCCTGTTCATCCAGGTTCACCGGATGCAGTTGATAGCCCTGTGCCACTTGGAATTGATACTCGATTGCGCCATTGCTCAAAGCAACCACACTGACCAGACCGTGCTGATTAACAACTGCCACTCGGGTTCCCGAGCACACTGGAGCCACAGGTGCGGCATCCAGGCTGCAGGCGGCACTCCAAACTGTTGAGTTGTCAAAACTGGTTCTTACCAGGGCACCGTCCGTCTTCCTCTGAATTAGGGCCAAGCCATCGGGAGTGAGAACTTGTGAGGAAACGTTTATGTCTGTCCAGTCGGCAGTGCTGGTGCCCAGGTTGATCGCGTTCATGTAATACTGTCGGTCTGCGACGAATACCCGGTTGGACAACGCAGAAGCGACAGGCCAGCTGTCTCCAGGACTGTAATAGCGACTGGTGTTTCTCTGATAACGCCACTGTTGTGATCCGGTCAGTTTGTTCACTGAGTAGAAGTACGAGTCCCATGCGCCAAAAAGAACCCTGTCCCCAAGGATGAACGCCTTTGACTCGATGGCATTCAGTGCGGGGAAAGCCCAGTTTTCAGCGCCCGTATTCAGATTGATTGAATACATGTTTCTCGATCCCGACTGACCGGTTCCAACAGTTCCCACAAACACCGTTTCTCCCTCAATGGTCGGGGGTGCATAGACCGGTCCGCTGCACGGCTTGACCCAAAGGGGTGCGCCAGTATCTGCGTTGAAGCAGTAGACATTGGAATCGCCACAGCCGACAACGACTTTGCCCTGTGACACAGCAGGAGCAGACGCGACATCCGCGGGGAGATTGACTCTCCAGACTTGGCTGCCGTTGGAAGCATTGACGCATCGGATGGATCCGCCATGCGTTCCAACATAGACCTTTCCGTTGACGACTGACGGCATGCTCAGGCTGCTGGCGCCCAGATCCACAATCCAGTCAGGATTAGGTCTGTCATCCCAGTGCCAGAACGCCACCGTTTTGAAGAAATCACCCGCTGAAGCCGTCGTGAAACGAACACGGATCCAATGTCTTCCGTGAACAAGTGAGGAAAGTGAGAGATTCCCCGTGTAGGGGCCATTTCCGGAGCCGCTGAGTGAGCGCCAGTTGGCATCACCATCCAGTTCGAATGCGACAGATGAAATGGGTGAAGTCACTCGATCAATGCTTGTTGAAATGGAGAGAGTACTGGAAGAAACAAGAGCATTCTTTGAGGGTGAGCTGATGGTGATCTCCGGATAGATGGGGAAAGGAGGTATGGCATAGTCCAGAATACTCGTTGCCGCTGTTGGCTCTCCCTGAACCTTCTTTGCCGCACAGATCCGATCTTTCGTGATGGCGATCACTGCGTAGGAACCCAGGTCTGTGCTGTTGTTGTAAGTGCTGCCGCCCTGAAGCAACTGCGCACGGTCGAACGTCGGAGCGACAAACGAATGACCGTGACCATAGAAGATGATCGCAAGCCGATATGGTCGGAGCGTTTCCAGCAAATGATAGGTGTCGAAAGGTTTGGGATCTGATGCTCCGTTGATGGGATGATGAATACTGATGAAGATCAGGGTGTTAGGTTCCAATGCGGCCAGGTCAGCCGCAAGCCAGTCGAGTTCCTCTCTTGAGAATCCAGCGCGAGGGCTCTGCAGCACGGGTGAGTTCATGCAGGCGAAATGCAGACGCTGTCCGTCCAGGTAGTGATCGAAAGAGTAGGGAGTGTTCCCGTGAAGGGAACGAATGCGTTCTTTGCAGCTGCTCCAGGTCGAATCGTGATTGCCCTGAACAAAGTAGGTCGGCAAAGGCATTCCGGTGAAAATGCTCATAAGCGTGTCCCAGTACTCCTGACCGTATTCGGTGAAATCCCCCGAGTGAATGGCGAAACTGGGTGGCGGCGCTTCAAAGCCAAAAGTCCCCAGTTGAACCCTTCCGAGAGTCTTGAGTTCATTGACAACAGCCGTTGTGTTAGCCGTTCCGGTTGGGTAGCCAACATGGGAGTCAGACATCTGAATCATGGTAACGACAGGTGTGAGCTGGATTGCATCAGCAACGACCGATGACCCGCCTGTAAACTGATCGTTCAGGGTCACCGTTGCTGTTCCATCGAAATAGTACGCTCCACCCAGATGTACCCAGTTGGATGTCGTCTGCTGCTGATTCTTCACGACCACGCTGATGCCATCACGATGGGTGATCGAATAGCGGGCGTTGGTGGCAAAGGTGGTGTTGCTGGTCATCCAGAACCGAACCAGATACCACCCTGGAGTCACAGAAGCAGTCCATGTGACCGTGGCTGTACCACTGCCCGCTGCCTTGGTATATCGGTTGGGACCGTAGGATTGTGTTGCGTCTGTGCTCCAGGTGCCTTGCACGGTGCATCCCGGATCGGAGTTGTCCAGAATCTCTCCCGCCGGAGCGACGTACCGGAACTTGTCCACTCGACCCGGAGTGCCGTAGGAACTCACGTAGACGTTGCCCTCTTCGTCCAAGTCAAGATCGTAGCCCAACAGGCTTGTCCCGAATTGGCGCTGAATCGAGCCGGTTGTCGAGTCTACAACCAGGATGCATTGATCCCTGTTGTCACAGATGAAAAGCCGCGTTTCATCCAGACTGAGAGCAATCGCCCTGAAGCCCGCCGCCGCTGATCCGTCTTCAAGATTCAGCGCGAAACCGGAGTCTTCCGTGTATCCGGTTGCGGGAGTTCCCACCATTCGATGGACGGCTCTTCCGCCGCGGTCGGTGTACCAGACTACCGTGCCCGCGCCGTTGACGCACATTCCCTCATGAGCGTCTGCGGGTGTTGGTTCGTCAATGGCGGTTGAGGAGAGAGGCGTTTCCTCATGGGTTGTCCCCCAAGTCGAAACAGGGGCGTAGACTTCCAGGCGATGTTTTCCCACCGGCACGTTAAAATATCGGAAGGTGTAGAGCCGACCGAGGCTGTCGGTGTCAATGGCGTAGATGCGACCGTCATTGCCGGTGCCCGGACCCGTCTTGAGGCGTTTGGGCGTGGCTTCCAGGTTCAAGTTCCAGACCAAAACGTTGTGATCGGTGTCATTGGACAATGTCAGCACATTGGAAAATGGGTCAATACTGATTCCACGGGGTCCAGTCGAAACGCCACCGACCATCGCAAGAGAATCGGATGGATTGGACGGGTTCACCCAGGTTGTGACCTGTGACTCACCGACTCCGCTCGTCCATTTTCGGATGCTTCCTCCATCGGTATTTGAGATGAAGAACGAATCTCCGTCAAACACTCCAATACCCCCGGGAGTGTCAGCTACCGACCAGAACCGTTCCAGGACATAATCCTGTGCCCAGAGTGAAGGGGCGATGAGAATCCCAAGGATAAGAATAGAGAATCGAAATCGCTGCATAATAGTGGCAACCTCCAGTCCATAACATTAAGCAAAAGTCTTGCCCGATTATCCCACATCCGTCAACGGAATAATGCGATACGGTTTCGCGCCCTGTCCGTCTCCGTAGTTCAAGGTGAAGTGCCTTCTGTGCAGAAGCCTTTTGCCTTTGTTCAGAGCCTGTCACGAGTCTGTCGCAGGAGAGACGCCGAGTCCAGTTTCTCCGAACGCTGAAAAAAGATTTGCATCCGCTCCAGGCAGGGGTAAACTGATATTGGCTAGAACGCTTATGACAGCAAGAAAACCCGAGATTTTGTGAAGGCAAGCCGGTTTCCGACCGGCTTCGCCGTTTTGGGGAGGGAGGTAGTTTTTGCCACCGAGTTGCTGTGTTGACACTAGAGGCCAATCCCTTCTATATTGCATTTACTCACACCTTTGCAGGGCGACATCCATCTGAGTTCCTGCAAATCTCTGAGGGAGGAGACATTGGGAGACGACTCCGAAAATGCGATGAAGTTCCTTGCCCACTCCGCTTCGGACACGGGTCATGTGGATTCAGTGCGATCACACCTGTCTGAAGTTGCCCGATGTGCTGCAGAATTTGCGGGTGCTTTTGGGGCGCAAGAAGAAGCCAGGAATGCTGGTCTACTACATGACTTGGGGAAATACGGAGATCTATTTCAGAAGCGTCTTCGTCATGAGACTTCTGGCGTTGATCATTGGTCATTGGGTGCTTTTCAGGCTCTCATGCACGCGAAGGCCTTGGGTATTGCATCAGCTCTTGCGATACAGGGACATCACATCGGCCTGCAGTGGGCTTCTCAAGATTCGTTGAGAAATCTCTCTCCGGAGTTTCTCATGCAGGGACATCCACTTGGATTGAGAATCCCGGACGAGAGTCTTTCCGTTCTCCTGAAGCGTTTTGAGGATGATGGTCTCGCACTTTCAAAGATTGATGCATCCGTATTTGGCTACTCCTCCCTTTGCAGCGAGTGCGCCGATGCCATGCTTGACGTTCGGATGCTGTTTTCGACCTTGGTTGACGCTGACTTCATTGAGACAGAAGCGCATTTCCAGGCCACTGATGTAGATCATAAGTGCTATCGAAGAAAGGGATTGCCACTGGAGCCGAAGACAGCTCTTGATGAGCTGATGATGTATCTCGATCACCTCAGGAAG
>JAKQFZ010000245.1 GCA_029558215.1 Candidatus Omnitrophota bacterium | reverse complement strand
TGGTTCGCCCTATGCTGATATAGTGGGGGCCAAGTCTCAAGCGACCACTCTCACGGACAATCTTGAGAGTTGCACCGGTCATCTCACCAAGCCACCGCTGCAGTTCTTCCGCGGCTTTCTCCTCCTGTGTGGTCGGCTTGGACGGAAGGACGATGCGATAGGAACTCCGGCCATTGTTCGCCAGAGTCACCTTCGTGCCTGATTCTCCCGCAGGCCTCAGCGCACTGCGCCATCCGTCTTGTGCAAAAGCCATTTCGACACCTCCAAGCAAAAGAGTCATCACAGACAGCGAGCCCAACGTGCGTGACTTCATTCTCATTGTTCTCCTCCAGTGGATATCTGTCGTATGAGTCTAGTCATCGCCGACTCGATGTCAAGCAGCGGTTTGAACAACTTCCGCCAATGGAATACAGTAGAGGCGGTTGTATCAGATTGGTTCCTGATGGAGGTTCAGATGTTTGGCATATTGTGCAGGTTTCTGACAGTTTTTGTATCTGTTGTTGTTCTTCTTTCTGCCACGGAAACGGCGCAGGCGAAGCGAGTGACGCTTACCTTCCATGTCTCGACTACAGGCAATGATGCTTGGAGCGGAACTCGTGCCACCCCAAATCGCAAAAGAACGGATGGCCCTTTCAGTAGTCTGGAAAGGGCATTTTCAGAAGTATGCACCGCGGCAGCAGCAAACAGCGCATACAGAATGGAAGCGGTCATTGAGCTTCAAGCAGGATGCTATGAAATCAAGGACACCCTGCGAATCACCAACGAAGAACTGGGTTCAGAGGGTAACTCTCTAACTATCCGTGGTGGCAAGGGAGCCGAAGTCCGCCTGGTGGGTGGCAAGCGCGTCGAAGGCTTTGAGCCTGTTTCAGATCCCGAAGTCCTCGCGCAACTCGATGAATCGGCAAGAGGGAATGTCGTTCAGAGGAATCTCAGGCAACTTGGAATTGCGGATTTGGGTGAAGCAGGCGGGGGTGGCCTGGAGTTGTTCTTCAATGACCAACCGATGACCGTGTCAAGGTGGCCAAACGAAGAGTTCACAAAGGTCACCGGACTGGCGGGACAATCGCCCATTGAAAGCCATGGCATCAAAGGCGACAGCGTCGGAGTGATCAACTACGAGGGGGATCGACAGTCACGCTGGGTCGCAGAGAAGGACCCCTGGGCTCATGGTTATTGGTTCTGGGACTGGTCAGAACAGCGCCAGAGAATTGAATCCATAGACGCTGAAAAGCATATACTCACGCTCGCCAAACCCTACCACCAATATGGCTATCGCTTGAACCAGTGGTACTATGGGTTCAACCTGTTTTGCGAGATCGACTCACCTGGAGAATGGTATCTGGATCGCACAACAGGGATGCTCTATTTCTGGCCTCCTTCTCCGGTTGAGCACGGTCGCGCCGTTGTGTCGGTCATCTCGACGGTATTCTCGTTCAAAGATATCTCTCACGTAACCATTGAGAACTTGACTATTGAAGCCTGCCGAGGTCACGCCGTACTGCTGGAAGATTGCACAAAAAACACCGTTATCGGATGTCGAATCAGGAATGTTGGTGGCTCGGCTGTTATTGTTCGTGGAGGAACGGGAAACCGTGTGACCGGGTGCATCATCTCGGAAACGGGGCAAACCGGCATTTCCCTTGAGGGTGGAGATCGAAAGACGTTGACTCCGGCAAAGCACGTTGCCGACAACAATGAAGTATTCCGCTACGGACGCTGGAATCGCATGTATAAGTCGGCGATTTCGCTTGGCGGTGTGGGAAACATCGCGGCTCACAACCTGCTCTACGACGGTCCACACACAGCAATCTTCTTCAGTGGGAACGACCATACCATGGAGTACAACGAAATCCATCATGTCTGCACCGAATCCAATGACGCGGGCGCAATCTATGCCGGCCGTGATTGGACATGGCGTGGCAACATCGTTCGTTACAACTTCTTCCATGACATCACCGGTTTTAGGGACAAAGGCTGTATGGGTGTCTATCTTGATGACATGCTCTGCGGGACAACCATCTACGGCAATGTCTTCTGTCGCGTTTCAAGACCTGCCTTCATCGGCGGCGGTCGCGACAACATCGTTGAGAACAACATCTTCGTTGATTCCAAGATTTGTTCTGTTCATCTGGACGCGCGTGCAGCCAACTGGGCAAGTTACCACGTCCCGACAACAATGACCGAGCGCCTGAAGGATGTTCCATACCAGCAACCGCCTTGGAGCGAACGGTATCCTGAACTGACAGGAATTCTTGAGGATCAACCGGAGCTTCCGAAAGGCAATGTCATCCGGCGCAACATCCATTGGGGCGGTGACAAATGGAAGTACGTCGAGAAAGTGGCAGAACAGCTTCCCACATTTGAATCCAATCTCACCGAAGAGGATCCACTCTTTGCAGACGCCGCCAAGATGGATTTCCGACTTTGCCGAAACTCGCCTGCATACGAACTGGGGTTCCAGAAGATTCCCTTCGAGAAGATTGGGATTCAGCCGCCTCGAGCCAGGAAGCAAAGGGAGCGTTGAATGTGGGATCCGCGGATTTCATACACCGTCGGACAGCCTACCTGCGGCGAAAGTCTGGCACCTTAAGGAGTGCTCCCCCACTTCGAGCCGATTCTGCCGCGACAATTGCGGGCGCAGTCAGTTCCGCAGTCAGATAGACGTCCAATGGCGGAGTTGTGTCTTCGATAATTGACTTGATGAATGTATCCACTGGACAGTAATCTGCACCACCATGACCTGTCTGAGCCTGTTCCTGGTCTGCACCAAGCGGAATCGTTGACAGTGACATCGCTTCGAAATCACTCATCCCCCTTCGCCAGACCCGAAATGGCTCGGAGTAGCAACGTGGCGAACACACACTGCCGTCCGTGCCACGCAGTTCGTACCAGTGACAATAAGTCGCCCCGCGAGGCACATGGGGGAGACTGAATCCCGCCCCTGCCAACAGAATGGTATCCTTTTCTGTGTGCATTAACGCATACTGAATATCACACCACGGAAGACCCTGTTGGGTGTAACTCTGCTTTCGCGTTCCCATGCAGGCAACGCTCAAAACCCGATCTCCGAGAATACTCAGCAGCGGACTCAGCGTGTGAGGAAGGTAGTAGATTGGATCAGACAGGAGCAGATAGCGCCAGTGAGGCAGCACATCGCGATCTCTGGGTCTCTCATTCGAGGGCAGTATGTCGCCCGTCTCTGTATCCGTCCAGCATCCCCAATGCTCTTCATAATGAACATACTCCCCTTGAGCGAGACAGACATGGCCGAGTTCTCCTCGGTCCACCATCTGCGTCCAGGTTTGGACAAAACCCCAGTAGCGGGTTTGCTCCATCAATTGGTACTTCATGCCGGTACATTCGACGGTCTCGATGAGTTTCCAGCACTCTTCGAGGGTAAACGCGGCAGGTACTTCCGTACAAACGTGTTTGCCCGCCTGCATTGCTTGACATGCCATGGCAACCTGCACCATCGGATCGGGGGCTAGAAAGACGGCATCCACTGGAGCCTCACGCAGCATCTTCTCATAGTTGGTATAGACAAAACGTGCGGGAATCTGGAATCTTTCAGCAGCGCGAGTGGCACAGGCTTCATAGATGTCGCAACAAGCCGTCACTTCGCATTGTGGATGAATTCGAAAAAGCGTTGTGACAGAGATTCCTCTTCCGCCACAGCCGACGAGCCCAATTCTGACTTTGTTCACTGCGCTACTCCTCACTGTCTATCATGCGTCTTCACGAACGCAAATCGTGAGCCTTTCTCCCGACCCCTCAATCTCAAAGAGAAGATAGTCCTGTTCCATGCGACGTTCGACAAACCCGTCAACAAGAACGTCATTCATGGTGATCCGATAGTCCTTCGCATCCTGCCGTGACGGCACCATCAGTGTCATGGTCCCATCGAGATTCTGGATATCATACAACAGTCCCTCATCATGACTGTCATGGAGAGTAATCTGCACGCGACTGCGTCGTTGCAGAAAATCGAGCCATTGATCCCCGTTGAAAATCGGAACATTGTGCTGCTGCAAGAGATCGAAGCCTCGCTCGATAAACGGCCTGCTGTAGGTGGCGAAACTGACCGGATGGGACAGAATCCCTATCGCCGTGTGGGTCTCTTGAATCGTCCTCTCGATAAGATCAGCTTGGCTGGCAAGTATCTCATCCAAGCCCTTCTCACTGATCAAGTCCCGTACGGTCGTATCGTCATAGATCAAAACGGGTTGCTGCCAGCAGTCGTGCTGTTTGCTGTCCAGACCAAAGAAGCACATTGGCCTGCCCGAACCACACATGAAGCCGTTCAGGAAGGAAATCGGTGCGCTTAGGTATGCGAAGAGAAGTCGGTATCCCGACTCAACGAACATCGGCACCCAGTCCATGTAGCCTTTCCATGGAGCGCAGTGACACTGCAGCGTTCGGCTGCATTTGCCAAATCGCTTCTGGAACAGACCTGTCTCCTCGCGAAGTGCTTCAGGAAAGCTGAAGACAATTTCCTCCTGACTATTGAAGGGGTTGGCATGCGGGGCAAAAGTGTGTCCGAGGGCTCGAAACTCCGAGACGTCTGACTCAGTCATCAGAGTGTCCCGCATCAGGTAAAATGTTCCCGATGCAGAGTGCTTCACAAGCGAGTCAGAGAGTTCACGAAACTGCGCGACGGTGGAGCCGTCGTCATCACTTTGAAAGACTGCTGCGGAGCGATGACTGATTCTGGGGTAGTACCACAACCGCATGAGGGGAACGGCACAGAGATCGGTCAGAACCCATGCCAGCAGTTGTCCATGAAAGTCTGCCTGAGGAATGTCCCTCACGCGGCCATCCACATGACCGGTGAACAAATCCATGGCGTGAAGCCAGTGCCAGATGCCGGTAGTGCAGTGAGAAGCAAGATCAGGATTCCCAAACCTTATCCGAGCCACGGCAAGCGAAAGGTCGTAGAAGAAGAATGCAACCTTGCCTGCACCCACTTCTCGCATAGCCACTGCTGGGAAGCCCGTTTCTACCCAGTCTGTTGAGACGGCATCTGCCAGCACATCCCATCCGGAAGCCTCATTCAGAGCAATGGGAACATGAGCCTGGATGGGAGACCGTGAGCCAGGATGTCCTTGCCGAATCCGAATCCATCCGGGATGAAGAACCTCGGCTGTGCTCACCAAGCCAAATCGTTTCGCCAATCCCGTAGGCGGTTGAAGACAAACCAGACGGACACCCCGCTCAACCGCGCTGTAGAGCGCTTCACACTCGGCCGTCCTGAGAGAGCACCGGGTGAGCAAAACCAAGTCTCCCGACTCGAAAAGCGGCAGCCCCACCGCATCGAGATCAACAACGTGGAAACCCATCATCCCTTCAGAAATGAGGATTTCTCGGGTAAAAAGACCATGACTGTTCTCCGGTTGCAAACAACGAACAATCAGATACTGATTCATGTGCATCTCCACGTCTCGATCCCCTTCCACGCACGAAGAGGACTCACTCTTGGGAAACCGGACTCCGGAAGAGTCGGTTTCTTTCGTGAGCAAGCACAGCATGCAAGTGAGCACAAACCATGTGCCTGCATGTGCAAACTGCCCCAAAGCTATCAATCTATGTCTGTCGAGTCAAACAGAGACAGCACCGCGAGCATAGCCGACACAGATCTGGTCGATCGGAGATACGACTTGATCCAATTCTGGAGAGGCGTTTGAGTGCAGAGGCGGTCGAATTCATGTTGCACTTTCTGCTGGACGTTTTGGAGCACTTCAACTAGTATTCTCTTTGGTTCTGAATGAAGGAACTGAGACGAAAGATGATCACTTTCTCCCTGCAGTCAGGTTCGAACGGAAACTCCATATACGTTGAGACAGATGGGATCAGACTGCTCTTTGATGCGGGCATCAGCGGAGTACAGGCGCAGTGCCGTCTGGCACACCATGGGCGCGATATTCAGGGTGTTCAGGCGATCATTCTCTCACACGATCATCAGGATCATGTCCGCTGCGCCGGAGTCTGCCATAGAAAGTTTGGCATTCCCATCTACGCGACAGAACCCACCTTCAGTTCAGCACGCCGATTTCTAGGCAAGGTAAAGCATGTCGAGCATTTCCGCTCGGGGGACACGATCCACTTCAACGGCGTCTGTGTTCATTCCATTCCCACTCCCCACGATGGTGTGGACGGGGTCTGTTTTGTCGTTGAAAGCAAGGGCAAGCGACTGGGCGTGTTTACTGACCTGGGTCATCCCTTCCGGTCTCTGAGGGAGTGGTTTCCCGAACTGGATGCTGCCTATCTGGAGTCCAACTATGATCCGGACATGCTGGAGATAGGACGCTATCCCGAGTATCTGAAGCATCGGATTCGCGGTGAAGCAGGACACTTGAGTAACGGCGAGGCGGCAGATCTGGTGGAACGCTTTGCCAGTCCACGACTTAAGTGGTTGGCCTTGTCGCATCTCAGTGAAGAAAATAACACTCCCCAACTGGCGGAACGCGAAACACGTAAGGTGGTCGGAAAAGCATTCCCGCTCCATGTGGCATCCCGATACAGTGTTGGTTCGCTGCTGACGGTCTAGTCTGCTTTCTGACGTCGTCCAATGCCTGCCGAAACCCCCATCCACTCCTTCGCCATGGAAAGCATGAAATTGTGTGGCTGTTCACCTTGGAGAGTGCTGCAGGCGACCCGAAGGAAAGCCCAATTCTCAGCATGGCCTTTGCGTTGTTCCGCGTTGTTCTTTTTTTTGCTTGACAGGCGTGAGGAAAGCCCATACAGTGCCTATATGGAACAACGCAGAACAACATAAAACAGGAGGTATTGGCTATGGACAACACAAGGTCAAGAGCAACGCTAAGCAGAGGAAGGCAGAGCTGGTGTGTGATCTTCCGTCATCCCCTTTGCTTTGCGCCTGACGGCAAGCAGAAACTGCGAGTTAGGCGGGGGCTTAGTACTCCAGACGAGAAACGGGCGAAAGAACTGGTTGAGCAGTTGAACCGCATACTCTCTGATCAATCTTGGTGGAATCTCGCAAGTCGAGAGAAGGCTGAAAGATTCTTCGACAGGAAAATCGTTGCTGCATTCTATGACCCGATGTCTCCATCGGAATCTGATTCCTGGGCTGTCCGAGAAGAAGTCATTCCAATGCCGGGTGGCAGGAATCCTTCCGATGGGTACAAGCGTGTTCTTTTTGTGGGAACTACAGGTGCGGGCAAGACAACAATCGTGAGACAGCTACTGGGTACAGACCCAAAGCGAGAGCGCTTTCCCTCCATTTCCGCCGCCAAGACAACTACCTGCGACATTGAGATTGTATTGGCAGAGGGGCTGTTCAGGGCTGTTGTCACATTCATCCCTCGAGACCGAGTCCGTCAGTACATTGTCGAGTGCGTGCTTGCAGCAGTCTATGCCAAACTCGAAGACGCACCAAGAAGCGACTTGTTCCGGCGCTTTCTTGAGCATAGTGAACAGCGGTTCAGACTCAGTTACATCTTGGGCAATCCAACACTGCTTGAGAGGGAATTGGCAGACAAGCATGACGACGAAGAAGAGGATTTAGAGTCCGAAACCGAAACAAATGTTGAGATCGCAGAATCAGAGCGAAGAGAGCTCCTGGCTAACCTCAATGGCTACTTCGAGACGATCGGCCTCCTCGCGGAAGAGACAAGGCTTGTGATGCAAGAGACGGCTATCAAAATGGGTATTGACATGAGTAATGCTTCTGATGAGGAGCGCGAAGATCTTCGGAATCAGGCGGAAGAGCAACTTGGGGACTTCGATGCATTCCATGAACTCGTGGACAGCGTTCTTGACGATGTAGAAACACGCTTCGAGCAACTGCCCGAAGAGGAAATATCACGTGGCAGGGATGGATGGCCGGTTAAGTGGAGTTACACTGATTCCGAACGATCATCATTCATCGAAACGGTGAACAAATTCTCGAGCAACTATGCTCCACTCTTTGGACGTCTTCTCACACCATTGGTCGAGGGAATCCGGGTCGCTGGACCATTCACGCCGCAGTGGCATAGAGGAGACTTACCAAAGATGGTGTTCATGGATGGACAGGGGATCGGACACACTGCGGATACTACATCAAGTCTCTCGACATCTATTACGAGACGGTTTGAGATTGCAGATGCGATTATCTTGGTTGACAACGCAGCTCAACCTATGCAGGCTGGACCTTGCGCAGTTCTCAATTCCTTGGTGAGTAGTGGACATGCATCCAAGTTGATACTAGCTTTCACTCACTTTGATGAGGTAGAGGGGGACAATCTCCGAGGAACGGACAGCAAGAAGAACCACGTAATAGGGTCCTATGAGAATGCGATTTGCGCTATCGGCAAGCGTTTCGGCAGAGAAGCGGAGTCGATGCTTCGCAGGCTGATAGGAAAGCGCCTATTCTTCCTATCCAGTATTCAGAAGCAGTTACCAGAATCCTCCAGATTTACACTGGGAGAGTTTCGTCGGCTTCTGGAAACCATGAGTTCACCTACCATACCAGTAGGACCGGTGGAGTACAAACCCGAATATGATGTTGCTAATCTTATCCTGGCCATCCAAAAGGCCGCTCTGGAGTTCCACAACCAGTGGAGAGGAATCCTAGGAATGAGACCGATATCAGGGGTAGCCAAAGAACACTGGGCAAGGATAAAGGCGCTGGCACGACGCTTGGGGATCTTCAAAGAAGACGAGTACGACACACTCAAGCCTATTGCGGACCTGATTAACTACCTGCAGAGTCACCTTAGCCAGTTCCTCTCAAACCCTTGTTCATGGCGTCCTTCAGAGCCTCCAACCGGTAGTCTACAGCGGATTGATGCCATTGACGCAATCAAGAAGGAAGTCTTCAAAAGACTACACATTCTGTCCAAAGAGCGACTTTTGGAGAGGCGTTTGTTCGAATGGGTGAGTGCGTATGGCTTGAGGGGCAAGGGATCAACAGGAGTGAGGGCAAAGGAGATTGCTTTTATATACGAACATGCCGCACCCATTCCAAATGAGATGCCAGACCCAGATTCCACCGAATTCTTGTCTGAACTGAGGATGATCATTGCAGATTCAGTCAAATCTGCCGGAGGACGGTTACTAGGTTGGCAGGTGGCAACTTCAACCGAGCCATCTCATCCATCTCCGCTTTGCTGATCTCCGCTGAGTCCTAATGCATAGAAACGACATGCAGCATCACGGGCTTCCCTGCCTCTATCGATTACTTGAGCGCAGGGAAGTCCGGATGCATGGAACCCAAAAGGCTGTACGAATGCTTCTAGCGATCGCCAACTCTGAACTTGGGTTGCCTGAAGTACTATCACTACGCCCGCTGATGCGTCAAGAAATGTGCCCCTCGGCCACTTGCATCTGGCCAGTAATCAATCCGCTGGCACTCATTCAACAACCGTCCACGACCCGCTGTAGCCTTTGTTCACTTCCTCGGCTCTTTGGAGCATGATGTCCTGCTGGTCATTTCGATTCCATGCAGCGTAGAGTTCGGCAAGATCTCTGTAGTAATCCGGTTTGTTGGGATGCAGTTCTGAAGCCTTGAGAAAGGATGCTTCTGCTTGCTGGAATTGTCCCAAAGCCATGTAGATGCGTCCGAGTGTTTGATGCAAATGTGGGGTGAGTGGATTCAACGCCACCGCTTGTTTGGCCTGTTCGACAGCCTTCTCCCGCATCCCCAGCTGCATGGCAGTCAGGGCGAGATGCTCCGCGCAGGTGGCATTGAGAGGATTGTTGTTTCGAGCATTCGAGTAGAGTTCAAAAGCTTCCAGATGACGACCATCGCGGGCAAACATCAAAGCTGAATCGAACTGGGTCTGCGCCACCGCAGGACGATAGACGAGCACAGTCCAAAAGAAACCCAGAACCACGAGCAACCCAAGCGACAAGATCTGTACGCGTTTGTCTGATGTAACTGCATTGAGCGGGGCATCCGGCTCTGCATCCTGTTCCAGTTGCGACATCGCCAAAGCGAAAAAGCAGAGAAAGAAACCGAGGTTGTTGACGAAGTCAATCTGGCTGTGCACCAGAAAGAGAAGCCCGCCCATGGCAAGGGCGCTCTGCCAGAGATGCCAAGGGGTTTCTGGTGTTCTGAGAAGCCTCCTCACTGCCCTGTAGGCAAATCCCAACGCGAGCCACATCCAAGCTGCAACGTACACAATTCCACCCTCAACCCAGGCTTGAAGGAAGAGATTGTGTGGGTGCTTGGCTTCAACCCCTCCCAGAAGACGAAACTGGGGATAGAGGATTTCGTATGCTCCGAGCCCATTGCCCCGCAGAGGATGCAGCGCAATCATCTTTGCCGCTGCAAGGTAAAACTCTCCACGCGCCTTCAGGGTCAGAATGTTGAAGAAGCGCCCCCCCATCAAGTCCAGTCGCCAGATGAGAAGACAGAAGACGCCAAGCAGAACGGCTCCCCCAAACGCAAACCAGGCAACAATGTGACGACGTGATTCTGGGCGATAGCCCTTGCCAACATCGCCAGCACAGCGACAAGTCGTACGCCTTTGGATCAACATCCACACGGTGACTGCGCCAACCATCAGAGCCATGGCTGCTCCAGCCCTTGAATAGGACGCATAGACAGTCATCAGAGACGGAATCGCCAAGGCGACCACGGCAAGTTTCTGGATTCTGTTTGCGGCGAAAGTCCAAACGACCCAAATCGTGGGAAGAAGGATCACAAGAGCGCTCGCCAGGTGGTTG
>JAKQFZ010000241.1 GCA_029558215.1 Candidatus Omnitrophota bacterium | reverse complement strand
TCTCGGGTGCGAAGTCATCACGCAGGATAGAACCGAAGAGGGACAAGCGACGAATGTGGTTCCGACGACAGAACTCCGCCAGAGGCTCTCTCGGTATCTCGATCCCATGATAGGTCATCGATCTTACTCCTTAGCGATTCTCGTCTCCCTCAATTTCCGTGGTCAAGAACGCACGTCATTTCTCGGTCTCTTCGCCAGAGATAGCCGTGACCCAAATGAAACGCATCGCTAGAACTGCTCTTGCACATCGGATTCCCTTTCGGGACGTTGGGCGACGAAGTGAATGCGTTCCGAATGATCCTTTGGAGGAGCAATTGAGAATCCGTCGTAGATTCCCTGCAATTTGAATCCGGCCTGGTTCAGCCAGCGACTGATGTCCTTGTTGGCGTACATCCGCTGGTCATGCCGCTCGTTAAAGCGGCGGTACAAGCCCGGCTCCACTTCCTCAAAGATGGTGACTTCGGAAGTGCACAGTTTCGTCCCAATGTTGTAGGCATTATCCCAGATATAGGAATAACCGTCCAGATTTTCCGCAAAAGTGTATTCCGCAAAATGCTGCAGAATGTTGTACTCGGTGGTCACATCAAAAATGTAAATCCCGCCCGGGCGCAGATGAACATAAGCCCGCTCAAAGGCGCCCTGCACTTGTTCCGGTCGGGTCAGATAGTTCAGGCTGTCATAGAGACACAAGACGACATCGAACTGTTTCGCCAGATCGAAGTTGGTCATGCAGGCGCATTTGGTCGGTGGTTTTTCGGGAAGCACTTCGAATTTCCGCTCCGCGACTCGAAGCATGTCTTCGGACAGATCCAGACAGAAGACATTGTAGTCACGTTGCGCCAACAGCACTTCGAGGCTTCCGGTGCCACAGGCAACACTCAGAATGTCGCGCATATTTGGACACCAACGTTTGGCGAGACTCGTGACGTGTGACTCCCACGTGATGTAGTCAATCTGACGCATGACCACGTCGTAGATCTCAGCGAATTTCCGATACATTTCAGGTGGAGTCTTCTGCACAGAACCTCACTCGTATTTCTGGAACAATTGTCCCCACTTGGTTTTCATCCAATCTTGAACGATGGGCTTTCCAACGTTGGGGTACCAGATGAAATCGTGATACACAAATGAGCCCCAGATGAAGAAATAGACCAAGGGCGTGTGAAACATGAGATGCTGAAGCCACTTCAGGGGTCCAAACCACAGCATGTCCCCGACCGTGCTTGCCGCGTTGTCTCCAACGGTAAATCCGAAGTTCTCCTGCGAAATGTCGGCTCCGACAACATTGATGTTCTCAAGAATACCGGTACCGAGACCCGCCTCCGTGGCCAAACGAATCTTCTTGAGACTCATCGGGTCAAAGCCCATAAGTTTCGCGGAGATTGCGTCAATCGCTACACTATCTCCACTGGCCAGCAAGTAATCTTTGATGACCGGTATCATGGTTCGGGGTCCGGGACCATTGCCGCAGGTGGTGCCGTCCATCACCGTGAAGATTCCGGCGTGAATCTCCTTCTGAATGTTCAGCAAATCAACAAGGGTCTCATGGATGACGCTGTGGGTGTAGTGTCGTCGGGTGTTCAGTAGTCCACCGAAAGCATTCTTCATGGCTCCCGTCATCGTGGTGTAGATATGACACTTCACTGTGGGAAGATGCAGGACGTTCTTTCCGGGGAAGAAGTCCGGGATCAGGATGCCTTCCGGAAAGATCTTGTCAAGTACCAGCATCTTGGCTTTCGGCTGGTACCGAATCCATTTCATGTCCTGCGGGCGGAAATTGTAGAGCACCGGGATATTGTACTTTTCCAGAACGCCAAGATACTTGTTGAGCGCTTCGCCTTTGAATGCGTTGGTGACTACGGTCTGATTCTGGACACAGATCAGCTCTTTGTAACCTGCATCCAGAAGCGTTCGGATGACCGCTTCCAACTGCCAGGGCGTTGTGTTGGCTCCTGGAAACATCAGATGCCAGGAGATGTTGTCTTTCAGAATGACCGGAGCGTTCTTGTCGAGATGCTTTTCAAACTCCGCCAGTCTCATCAGCTGAGTGTAGTCGTCCAGTACTGTTTCCGGTTCGGTCTTCAGAACGGCGACCGTTGAACGCAACGGCTGCGCCGGGATTTGACTGTCTTGCTCGTTCACGGTTTCTTCTCCTTTCACAAATTACAATTCAAAGATTCCAGAAAAACCCAAGAAGGCATCCTTGGTGTCCTATGGAGTCCCGGCTTGGCCGCTCAGGCCACTGGCTGTCTTGGTAGCGCCATACTTGTTTGTCAGAGCGCCTCGACGATCAGAGAATAAAGACCGCAGCGGCGATGGCGGTCGTGTAGCCTCCCTGACGGACAATGGCGGACTGTGTGATATTCCGAGTATGAACGATGCGCTTGTTGCCCAATTTGAAGACATCGCGCTGTTCGTCCCAGTCTTTGTTCTCATCGAACTCCAAACCGAGGGTCGAGGCCAGCATTGCTGCCGCGAGGTCTTCCGCGTAGTCGCCAGCCGTCTTTTCGGTCTGTCCATAGGCATGATGCTCAGACAGATAGCCGTAGAGACTCTTATCATTCGGGATGGCAACGCCTATGGATGTGACGATCAGTCGTCTTGGTTCGTTGCTCTGCCAACGGGCGAGAACGCAGAACGTAATCTGACCCGGTTTCAACTGAGCCAGTCCATCTTTGCGGGGAATAATCTTGCAACCCGGAGGCAGAATGCTGGAGACCTGCACCAGGTTGCATTTTTCGATCCCCGCGTCTCGGAGCGCCAGCTCGAAAGATCGCAGTTCCTCTTTGTGGTGACCCAGACCCTTGGTTAAGAACACCTTCTTTGGGACCATCTAGTTCTCCTCTCTTTGCGGATCGTTGCTTTCTCAGTTTCCTGAGGAAGGTACCCGACTGCAAGCATAGCTCAGCAGTTTGTAGCACAGTTTCGCGGCCAGGAAGTCCGGAGCCACCCAGCCCGGCATCGGGCACAGCTCCACAATGTCGAAACCCACCACCTTTTTCATTCGGCAGACCATCCTGAGAACATCCAAGGTCTCCTCCCAGAGAAGACCCCCCGGTTCCGGAGTTCCGACTGCCGGCATGATCGAAGGATCAAGGCCATCCAAGTCTATCGAAATATACACCTGATCGGGCAAGATTCTAAGGCTTTCCTCGAAAGCCTGCATCCGAGTGGTCACCGTTCGGGCAGGAAACGCAGTGTATCCGGAAGGCTTCTCCCGCATCCACTGTGCCTCCTCAGCCGAATAACTCCTGATGCCCACCTGAATCATGGGAGCCATCTCCCACAACCGACGACTGGCGCAAGCGTGGCTCAGAGGTGTGCCGTGGTATGAATCCCTCAGGTCAGCGTGGGCATCAATGACCACGAAGCACGTCTTGTCCATCTTATCCTTGAACGCCTGGGCCGCCCCAATTGTTACCGAATGCTCCCCGCCCAGAAGCATGGGAATCTTGCCCTGTTCGACAATGAACCCAACGCCTTCGCGAACTCGGTCAACCGCCGCCTGCATCGAAACGCACTGAGGTTCCAATGACGGCAAAGTGTGAACGCCGATATCCAGAGCCGGTTCATCTCCAAACTCGGCGTCGTACAACTCCACTTGAGTTGAGGCGGCAATAATGGCTTTGGGTCCTTCTGCGGTTCCTTTTCGAAAGCTGGTGGTCATGTCCAAGGGAGCGGACAACACAACACATTTGGATTGATCCCAACTGGAGAATTCTAACGGTAAGCCGAGGAAATTGACATCAGATTCGAAGATGGGTGGCTTGATCATCCCTTACCCTTCGGCCTCCAAGAGTCCCGCCACCAAAACGGGTAATGCAATTGTGTCATCACAATAGACTGTTGCGGTTCCAGCGTCAACGGAGATCTTCATTCGGGACTGCACTTTGGTAAGGCAGATTCTCTTCATTTTCGATTTCGACATCAGCAACCTCTCGCAGCCCCTTGAGCATGATCTGGAAATCATCCAGACAGTTCGGGGAAACCCAAAACTCCAGTTTGCCCGCCTTGGGATCCGTGGTTCTCAAACAGGCAATTCCGTCATGGGCATCCACCAGACCGTTCAACAGGCCGATGATCACCGGATCCACCTTCGCGCGAACGGAGATCGTATCACGCTCTTGGGGCAAGGCATGCTTCCACCAGAACTTCTCCTGCCTTGTTGCCGTCATGGGATCTCTCTCCAAGCGCGAAAGCACCGTATACATATACAGCCTGAGGGCAGTCTGTCAATGAAAAATGAGCGGATTGCTCTCGCCTGTCCGTTGCACTCCTCTTCGATTCTCTGAGTCGGTAGCAACGCTGCCGACAAAACATCTCGCTTGCTCCGGCGGCAGCGCAGAGCCTCTGGCATCGAAGCATAACAGAAGTGTGCATAGTATATCCTACGTGGCCTGCTATCTGATTCATTACTCGCAGCGTGGTAGATTGCAGGTATGACAGTTAAGGAAAAGGTCTTACAGGCAGTTGAATCCCTTCCGGATGATGCATCCATCGAGGGTGCCATGGAGCGTTTGTTCTTTCTTGCCAAGGTTGAGAAGGGAATCCAACAAGCCAATACCGGACAAACCCTCTCGCATTGCCAAGTGAAGGAAAGTCTCTCCAAATGGCTGAAGTGAGATGGACGTTGCAGGGAGCCGACGATCTCGACGCAATTGCCTTTTCGACGTGTGCCTCTCTGGCGGCGTCTAAGATGGCCTCCGAAAAACCGGAGAGGCTCTGCGGTACGGTGACAGCTTGAAGACTCACAGTCACCTACAATCCGAATATACAAGGGCGGGATTCATCCCGCGTCTTGAAAACGGAATCGCAGCACAGATGCTGTACTCTTGTTTCTCCAACGGCAGAGGAGACCCGTAAACGATGGGTATCTCGGCTGTCCCCTCAGTGCCAGTTGCTCTCCATCACGCCCCACTTGCGACAGCGGACAATCTCTCCGGCGCTTGTGGCTCCGTTGGTTGGGTCATAGAGGACATGGCAGGTGTAGAGAATGGAGTCGGTTGTCTCTGGAGGCCCATAGCTCGTGTCCGGACCGTAGCTGGCAAGCATCCATTCACCAAAGCCCACAAAACGGTCGGTACCGTTCATGTACGCCATGCCCCAGTCTGGATGATGGTTGCAGGCGATGTAACTGCCGGTAAACTCCCAATACTCATATCGGCTTACCGTGTCCCGGTCCCAGCCGGACAGCGGCGGGATGTTTCGATCGCGGAAGGGATCGTACATTCCTGAGGCACTTGCCAGATATCCGATGGGCGTTGTGAGACAGTCTTGAATTCGCTCGCAGTTGTCCCCTGGATAGTGTGGATCTCGGGGTGAATCCAACGGGAACCTGTTGTTGTCTACACAGTAAGTCTCCAGTGCACCAGCCAACGTTGCCAAGTCCGCCGTGACACGGGCAACTTTTGCTCGAACCTGTGCGGACAGGAAATTCGGGATGGCAATCGCGGCAAGGATTCCTATTATCGCGACAACAATCAGCAGTTCAATCAGAGTGAATCCGCCAGTGCGTGTTCTCATCAAGACCTCCATGGTGAGAGCGCAAAACCAACGTTGTGCTCAACATCCATGAATAAGGACGCAGAATCTCGACATAAGGTTTAGCAGGTAGGGCGGGATTCATCCCGCGTCTTAAAAACGGAATCGCAGCATAAATGCAGCCCTACATGCTTAGATTCGCTTGCAGTTGTCCCCTGGAGCGTCCAGACTCGCGATAGGCGCTTCTGCAATGCGTGCTCGTTCTGTTTCCGGTTGAAGAAGAGTGTTGTGGAGTATTTCATCAGCCACATTCACTGCCATGAGTGCGCCTCCATATGTTCCGTCAGTCCAGAGATGAGGGTGGCACGATGTCTCTATCACCTGAAGAACATGTGAACAGCATGCAGCAAGCGCCTCTACACGAGGCAGCCCGTCACTGCCTTCCATCTGTCCTTCTGGCTGTGACACCTCAGTCGCCTTCCAGAGCAGTCGTGATGATTCGAATCATGTCACCTGAGCTGATGATACCGTTTGTTGGGTCGTACTCAATCCGGTTGGCATCTGTGTCAAAACTGTTGACATGATCGGGGCCAACACTAATCAACACACCACGCGTCGGTTCCTCGACAATCCATTGAAGCGAGTCCCCTTCATGAGAGTACGGATCCACATAATCGGACATCGGTCCCAAACGATTCAGACTCTCAGGTAGATCTCCCCGTTTCCGCCAGTCTTCATGAATCGCGTCTTCAATGCTGTCGAGCATCATAACAACTCTGAGTTTCTTGTCGTATGATCCAGTCGTGGTCCATTTGGGTGCTCCATAGGAGAATATGATGGTCAACAGAGACAACAGCACCCACA
>JAKQFZ010000238.1 GCA_029558215.1 Candidatus Omnitrophota bacterium | reverse complement strand
CTTCAATTCAATCATGAACAACCTCGCCGGACGATACTCCGGGGATGTTTGGATGAGGCCATCGACAAGGTCTCGCGCCTGTCCCCATTCACGCTTCAGGAAGTACCGATCGGCCTGTCTGAACTCTCGCGGTTCCTTCACACCCATGAGTGATGAGTAGATATACATGCAGATAGGGACAAGGCCTGCCAGGAGCATCCACGGAATCTCAGTGATGAGCGCAGGAATGATGAAGAGAAATGTCAAAACGACAGTCCGTTTCCAAGGTTGATGGATCGTGTCGCCGACCGCAAACCGCATCGGGTAAGCCATAGTGTCCTGCACCATTTCTTTCCGGCGGTTGATCTCGGCAATTATCTCCTGAATCTTTGCACTCTGTTTTCCGTTTGCCCAGAAGGTGATGGCCACGCCTTCGGGGGCGACATGAATCGTGATGGTCTTCTGTCGGATGAAGAAGCGCACCAGCAGGAAAAGAAAAGTGAAGAATCCAGCAATGGCACCTGTGCCCATGCAGATTGACAAGACGGTGTCGGATGGGGCGCCCGCGAATAGATACCACAGCCCGATGATCGCGCCACCGATGGCGGGTAGGAAGAACAATGCCAGAAGGGCGGCGATAAGCCGTGTGCCTTCGAACTGTTTCTTCCCAGTGACAGTCACAAGCTCAACTGGAATGTCGACTAGCGATTCTCGGCTCCAGAATCGCTCTCGGTAGGTCAGAACGGAACCGCGAAGGCTCAGCCAAGTCTTTGGCGGCCCGGACAGCGACCTGATTCTGATTTCTTCTCCGTCTTTCATTATCTGGCACGCCATCGATGAGCGAGACCCTCGTTTCACCCGGCGTCCGCGCCGGGTGAAACGTAGTGGTCCACGCTCTGGTTCGATATTTGCTTTCTCCCATGCGATGTGAGCATGACCCAACTGCACAAAAAGGGCAAGGCTGCAAGGGCGGTGAACGTGATGCTCTCTCCGAGCGGTGCAAGGAAGGGCAGGCCGACGTTGGCCAGTGCCAAGAGCAGGGCCGAGCAGATGGCAGGGCGCCAGAGAAAGCTGCGGTTGACCACCGCCCACACGGAGTGGCAGAGCAGGAACACACCTGCTTGGATTCCGGCCAGTGCTGCTGCGATGATGAAGTAGAGCTGGAACATGCCCCACGGACCGAATTTCGGGTCCCATTTGCCGAAGCCAAAGACGTAGATCGCAGCCCACACCGTGCCAACAGCGAGAAGCAGGAAGAACGTGGCGATGCCATGCAGGAGGATGGCCACTCCAATCTTGAGTTTTGGGTTCATATCTTTCACATCGAACGTTGACCTAACCCTTTTCAGGGAGTCGTATTCGACTCCCTGAAATAGGTTCAGGTGAATTGTTCGTTGTTCCTCTCTTATTCGATAACATCCATGTTCCATTCTTCGGCATAGAAGGAGACCCATTGACCGTTCTCCTGATGTAGCCAGACGGTGAGCAGGATTCTCCCGTGTGGCCAAGAGAGCGACTTGAGTTGCACATCCAGATTGTTGGGGATGTTCGTCGGGTACATCGAGAGGACCTGAGGGATCGGCGTACGCAATGGTTCCGGCGACTGAGCCAGGTCTCTGACCGTGTTGGTGTAAATCCGATCAGACGATCCAAACCGCTTGACGAGTTTCGCTTCGCTCACACCCTCCAGCCTTCGAACTTCCCGTTTGAAGAAGGCGTCCGACTAGCACGAGATGCTAAGCACAGCAACCGCTGCGATCAATAAATATATTATTCTCCTCATCATCTTTTACCGAACGATCAACATCACGGGGCAGTGGGAGACGCGCTCGGCGCGGCTTCCACTGGTACCGTGAATGTTTTGGTTGGGCTACTCCATCCTTTTTCTTCTGCAACCTGGATCATTCCTTCGAACATGTTCTCTTTTTGAAGTTCAGGAGTAACTACTCAGGTAGCCCCACCATAGCGCTACCACTGAGCGAATTGTAATCTCGCCCCCCCCCGAGCGCAACAGAAAAAAGCCAAATTTTCTGCTGGACTCGGACCACGTGTTCTTCT
>JAKQFZ010000235.1 GCA_029558215.1 Candidatus Omnitrophota bacterium | reverse complement strand
GAGGTGATGGCATGCGTTCCGCTGGCTCAGGGCGAGCTGGACGTAGACGCGCTCGCGGAAGCTTGTCCCTCGTTCCACCGATGGCATGCGGAATTGAGTTTGTCAGGATCAGACCGTCCGGAGGCAATCGTTGGGTGGATGGCTCAGAAACTGTGGGAGGCACCCGACAGCCCACAGAAGGAATACTGCTATTGCCAGTTGCTTGCCGATGTTTCCACATGCATCGCGGATGGCGACCTCGAACGCAGGAAGACAACAAAGTCGGTATGCTCTGCCATATACGCCTACAGCAACGTGGAGCCGCACAGCATTCCTCGCTGTCTAATCGACTTCCTGGCAAACCAGGCGAAAGAAGTCACTCTCTGGGACGATCGAGAGGAGATCAAGCGGCGGATTCTTGAGTTAAGGGACATCTCGCGCTCCGATCAACAGATTAACGCATTGACAAACACATTCACAGCGTATTATCGAGACGAGAGCGCACCATATTCACTTCGGTACACTGAAAGCTACATCACTCGCGCGGAGTACATGGCTATGCCCGATACCCCGCTTCACGTTCTCAAAGAAGAAACGGAGAAGCGAGATGCCTTCTACAGCTACACGCGAAATGCGAATGTCTATGGGCGGCATGCAGTGGACGCGATCATCGCAAGATATGAAGATCAACCGGCAGAGGTCACCACAATTATCTCGTCCATGGTGAGAGACAATGTCATGGCCAGCTATATTGCACACTGTTTGACGCGCTCAGACATTCCGGAGGAACTCGTGGATATTGTTCTTCTATGTATGTCCGAACGGCTTAGGCCAGTACGGCGGAATTATCCCGACTTTATAGGGATATGCTGGGATCTGAAGCTGCTTCTGAGGCATCTTGCCGAAAACAACACTCGGCCCGAAGTGCAGAAGCATGTGGGCGAAGTTCTTGTCGATGCAGGGTTCAAATGGGAGCAATCGGCCTTTTCGCCGTCGCCGAATGACAAGAACGAGCCATTGGAAGCCTTGAAGGAAGGCATGCAGGAGTGCACTCCCGAAGTCAAGGAACACATACAGAGCTACGCATCTCAGAAGCTCCATCAGAAGCAAGGCACTCAGCAGTTTACGCCGGAGTCTTGGAAAGCACTCGAGACCAACTTGGGTTGGCTGCATGGCTCCGGAGATGGGTAGACTTTGCATCACAGGAGTGTGGTCGCGCGAAGCGAGTTTGTGCGGTGGGAGTTTTACGCTCCGGGCGAGGAAACTCCTTTTCTTACGGCGGACACTCAGTTTGTGAAC
>JAKQFZ010000205.1 GCA_029558215.1 Candidatus Omnitrophota bacterium | reverse complement strand
TGAAGAATGGCATCGAGTTCTTGAGTGGCAGAAGCGGGTTTTCCTGCCAAATGCCATCTTGCTCTCTTGAGGGCTTCCGGAGCAATATCTTTGATGATAGGATGCACAACTACGCCTGATTTTGTGAAGTTAGACTCGGGCCCGACCAAAGAGACAACCCGCTTCCAACAATGCAGAGATTTCTTCTGCTCTCCGCAAAGCTCATAGTAACATGCTAGAGTGTCGAATATTTCCGCCCTGGCAACGTCGGGATAGAGAAAATCAGCCATGTATTCTTGTGCTCTCGCACACTTCTCAAGTATCTTCACGCATTCTCTCACGTTCCGCCGATTGCTGTAGAAATGGGCAACGGCACGGTTGGCGTCGTCCTTCTCGTTGATGGAGAAGGGAGGCTCATCTACTTGACGATAGATAGACTCCATAACTTCGCGTTCGATCTGATCAGATAGCACGGATGAAGTCGGACTGAGCACGAGATCTCCGTACACCCACAGTTTCTGTGACAATGACAACCTGAAGAGCGTCTTATGCACTACGGGTTGGTCCCTTTCCCAAAGGTCTCTTATCTCCGTTTCCAATGCTCGGACATCCCTATCTGAGACTGTACGCACACCCATTTCTTCTCCGGCTGGTTCAACTGGGTCCACTGCCCACGCCTCTGTCCCTGAAATGAAGAGCGATGTCAATAGCACTACTGAGATTAAGTAGCCCCTGCAGGTAAGGGGAGTTGGCCACATAATACCCATATGTTTGTCTCCTTTCATTATGCCTGCACACTTGCAGATCCCATCTGGCTAATGAGCTAGCAGGCATTGCCCTCCCGCAACGAGGTTGCAGGTGTCCTCTGTTTCCTGAGTGTTCACACCACATTCTGATATACATCCACAGTTAAGTGGCTCCGGTGGATATCCGGTTGTCTGACCACAGATAGTTCCTATGCCCGGAATAGCCTGGACACAGGGCGCCTCACGGTCAGTGCAATACCCTTCATTGTTGTCTTCACCTCCTCGGCAGCCGAACTTGCAGCATTGACATGATCCGCCTCTGTCACAGGATGAAGATGTCTCATTATCACAATACTGCTCAGTCGGCGGCTTGCATACTCTGGCGCACCCAATAGGCTTGTCACATCCATCCTTCCCGCACGAGCATGACCATTCGCCCCAAGTTGCAGTTTTGCCACACGCGTTGGGAGAAGCGCTGCTTTTGCATCTCGTGTCGCATACCTCATGAGACGCTCTGCCACACGCACCACAATTACATGTATGGGAACCTTCACAGCCGTGAGAGCCTAGACAAAGCACACACTTTGTTGGACATGCCCCACACGGGGGAGTCGGCGATGCACCTTTGCAGTAACATGAAGTCCTCTCGCAACCCTGACTTGAGCAGTTTCCTCCCAGTCCGCACCCACAGTCGCATTCGCACGGAGAGTCACAAGGAGGAAAACCGGTCACCGGACGCCTGTCGTCCGGACATTGGCAAAACGTTGTGCATCCACAGGAAATGCCGCCTTCGCACGGACAACCCTTATTGCCACATGCACATGCCGTGCAATTGCTGCATCCGCAGCCACACGTGGTACGCTTGCAGGCTCTCCAGTACATCCCACAACTGCCGTTGCACTTCAAGCATGCACATCCATTAGCCCCTGAACAATCACCGCACTCATACTCACCACATCCTCCTTCGCACAAAGGAAGGCAGCCACATGCACACTGAGGGACTCCTATTGTGCCGCCACCACTTCTGGAGCAATACAAAGGAACTCTGTTGCAGGGCTTGCAAATCTCACACCTGCAGCCTCCCCCAGGACCAGGATTCACCGGACACGGGTCGCAGAGACTTCCGGACTCGATCACTTTCCCACACGGCTGGCAGTACTTCTGCGCGGCCTCTGCCTCGTGAAATGAGTGCTCCAACATCCCCACCAAGAGTATGCCGATCACCAGAAAGTATGCTCGCGTAACGCCTCTTTTGTGAAAGCCTCTCATTCTACACCCCCTTTGAGGCGCTCGTTGATGCTTGACAGAACCTTCTGAGCATGTGGAACCAGGGATGAGTCTGGTGATTCCCGCAGAAGTTGTTCAAGGACGCTGTTCGCCTCATCCAGTCTCCCTGTCCGGAACAGCATATCTCCCAATCTCCACAGACTCATCTCCCTTGTCCGAATGCCGGGAACCTCGACCATGGTATCTTCCATCCTGCACTTCGCAACAAGATCCTGGAGAACAGGTATAGCCTTCTCCATATCTCCCTTGTGGGCAAAATAGTATTCATTTGCAAGCAGAAATTGACCGAAGAAGCGGGGAACACGAGCTTCGTCGGATGGCTCTTCAGCTATCAGTCTGTCCAACCAATACTTCACCTGTTCATAGTCCTTCGTGAACACGGCTAGTTCGGCTAACATCAACTTGCCTGTCGCTCGATTCCTTGTGCTTTGATCTCCCTGCTTCTCCACAAACTTCATCAAATCATCACGCAAACGCTCCGCACAATCTGCACCCGTCTTGCGATTCTCCAACCTGAAAGAAAGAAGGTTCAACTCCTCTGTTGGGTCGAGCACACCGGCACTAAACGCCTCTTGCATCAAAGCAACTGCTGTTCTTAGTTCTTCTTCATAAATGCCGTGTACCCTCAGATGGTGGTGGACTAGACCCAATCGGTACTTCGCTTTACCCACCAGAGGGCTGTCCGGATACTGCGTACAGACATTCTCGAAGAACTCTCGCGCAGAGCGCAGAAAACGCGCATTCTCGTCTCCCTTCCCTGTCTCGTTCTTCTGCGCGAAATACAAGGCATACAGATTATGTCCGATGAGGAAATTCGCTCTCGCGCACGCAGGAGAATCAGGATAGTTCTGCAGAAGATGAAGCGCAGCGTCTATCCCTGCCCACTTCGGATTGCTCTCCATGAGCGACACCAGATGCTCCTCGCTTCGCAGCGATGTCACATCCGTCAAAAGATCGTTCTCACGCGCCGCGATCACAAAGCCACTCTCGATCACCTTCTTACTGACGAGCCTCTCACGCTCCGCCTCGGCTTCACCCGACGCAAAGTCCCCAACCACGACGGCATATCGCCCGTCACGCTCCAGCACATACACAGGGGCGGCTCCCTTCGCCATCAACTGACAGCGAAATCCAACGGCGTTCTCAAACTCGTCGAAGACGCCGACCTGAATCCTCTCCTGCGCAACGTTGCGTTTGTATGCCCTGAGACCGTCGTGAGTTTCCGCCAACTGCTTCTTCACTTGGTCCAGAATGCCCTCCGCTATCGGCAGACCAGCGGACTCCGCTTCGCTGGATTTCATCTCCACCTGTGTCACCAAACCTTCGCCTTTGTTCAAACCCGCAGATTGGTTCTGGTTGCATTTCAGCTTCGCCTGAGCATACTCGGCGAAGTCCCCCGTCATCACTTTCCAGGGAAACTCGCCGTCCTTCTCGATGACGTACACAGGCGAAAACCCCTCAGCCTCGGCTGACGCTTTCTTCGCCTCAGCCTCAACTTTCGTCGGATATGCACCCAACTGAATCCGATAGATCGTCACAGTTCGAGCGTCCACTGAACACACGGCGACAAAGAGAAGCAACACCACCAACATGTTTCCAACTCTCGTTCTCATCATCAACAATCCTCCATGCTCTATTTTACTCCCAAAACGCAGGATGAATCCTGCCCTACTCAGATCGTTTCCGCATTGTCTGGTGCATCAAGTCATCTCGGCACCTCCTTTCAGCGTCCGCTTAGGACGGCATTTGTGCAGCGGTTTGGTTCGCAGTAACGCCGTGAGGCGTTCTTTCGCGGAATATACCTTTGCGGAGACGGTGCAAATCTTCAGGAGGTGGGGCGTCTCGTCCCACAGGGATCTCAGATTGCGGCAAGATGCCCCCACTCCTTTCCTGATCATGCGGCATAGATGCCACACTGCTTCTATCCGTCTTGCGAACGGGATGATTCCCGAAAGGTCTATTTGGGAAGGAGATTCATCATCGGAAGTTGTGTAGAGATATGAGAAACTGGAACTATGGAACGCGGTTTCAAGGCCCGCACGCTGACGGCGCGGAGTGTTCCTCAGACGTTCTGAAGCGTCCGGAAGGATGGAATTGAAAGAACGAGACTTCCGAGGCGGTGGAGGGTCAATCTCCTGTGCGTATTCATCGTCTGCCGTTTTGGATGTGAGCCGAAAATTCGACCAACAAAGCGCTTCAGGACGCCAGAGCGTCAGCGATGCAAGACAACACTGGGAGACCCCTGAACCGCCGGACACTGGTATCGCGGGAGCGTGTTCGGAACCGCAGGGACAAACGTTCGCGACTATTCGCGCCGTACCCTCACCCCGTTCGGTCTCTCCACCTTCAGCCTCGTCCGAAGACTCCTGTCTCGCAAGGTTTTCAGTGCAACAGCACCCGCAGCCGCATTCGACCGCGCCGGTCTTGGCGCAACAGCACGCTCGGCTTGTTTCAGCCGACGCGGACATGGAAAAGATCATGCACGTCAGAGCAAGCAACGACAAGCTCAAGACAACGCCGACTCTTCTCATTGCACGGGTCCTCCCTGCTTGCTCAAACGCCAGACATCCCCCCGACTCGTCACTCCGTTGGTGGGATCATAAGGCGAGGGATAGAATGACCAAGTCGGGCATTTCCAGGTTACTTCATCAAACTCGTCAATCGTGTCGGGTCCCACGCTGACGGTGATGTAGCTCCGCATCCCCATACAGTGTGCGTACTGGTAATGACGATTCGCCAAGGTGTCGTCCACACAGAAAATGTCAGTACAGAATGCCTTACAGTAGGATACGGGCGTCGTCAGTTGCGTCTGCCAGTGCCCCCCCGCAGGCATCATGGAAGTGCGCCTCGGATACGTGCCGTTATCCACACAATAACACTCGACTGCAGTATGCAGACTTCGCATGTCGCTGGTCACACGAGCTGCTTTTGCCCTCACCTGCGCCGCCACAAAGTTCGGAACTGCAATCGCCACCAATACCCCAATAATCGCCACCACGATCAGCAGTTCGATGAGAGTGAATCCCAAGTTGACCAATCGCGTTCCCCCAGTCGTATTCTTGCTCCAGCTCAGCCTGAAAAGAAAGGCTGTAAGCTTGCCATCAGGGTTGTTCCGTCGCCCGGTTGACTCTCCATGCGCCCCTCCGCAAATCCTGAAACGTACCTTGAAAACAAGCGATGTCAGAAAGGAAAGAAAGAAAGAGCAATAACCTTGCCAATCCACGGTAAGATTGGCAACGCGCAAGAGTTTGGGAATAATCCATTTCTGTGTCTCCTTTGCGCCTGATGCTGCAAGCAGTCCGTTTCAACCAACTATGAGAAAACCCAATGTCTATTTTCAAACTAGATGACACGCTAAGGACTTGTCAAGAGATATTTGACGCCGGAACTTGAAACCCGGACTGGCTTCTTCAATCCCTTTGCGCGACCAAGAGATCAAAAACGCCGCCCCTGCGAGGGTCGCGTTCGACCCCCTAAGACTGCGCAGTCTTCAGAATTGATCCCGCCTCAATGCAAGCCTGAATCGCCTGACTTGGGTTCATATCAGGACAGGGCGTCTCCCTGAGAAGGCTGAGAAACTCAACATTGCCGCCAGAGCCCTGAATCGGTGAGACGGTCAGACCGTGTATGTGGAAACCCGAGTTCGCAGCGTGCTGGCAGTGTGCATTCAGAACTTCTTTCCAGTCTTCGGGATCACGCACAACGCCTCCCTTCCCCACT
>JAKQFZ010000199.1 GCA_029558215.1 Candidatus Omnitrophota bacterium | reverse complement strand
GTCACGCTGGCGACGCAGACTCCGAGAACGCGACTCAGCACTCAGCCCGCACATTAGGATGCAGCGGAGAACAGGGTTTGTCAATACACCCACTCCGGTTTGCTTTCCGTACTTGACAATCCTCTGTCCTTCAAACAGCATCTTCTGCAGGCTTGACAAGAAGAGAACGGTGACCTGTGCGACTGAAGGAAGTTGAAAAGAAGAGACGCCTGAGAGTCCTCGGATGCGAAGTGCTCGCCCGAGAGTTGTACTATTGCGCCACCCGCTCCCGAAACATTGTTGATGTCGAACTGCTCACACAGGGTCTTCATGATCTGGAGAGCGGGGAAATGTGCCGCCGAGTGCAACAGGCTGTTGATGCGACTGATCCCGATCTCTACTTCGCGGTGGCGATGGGCTTTGCGCTCTGCAACAACGGACTTATTGGTCTGAAGGCAACGAGCGTTCCTCTCGTTGTTCCGCGTGCTCATGACTGTATCACCCTGTTCCTTGGTTCCAAGGAGCGCTACGGCGAGATATTCTTTAGTCATCCAGGCACCTTCTTTGTCACGACCGGCTGGACGGAGCGCGATCGAACCAACAAAGAGGATACCGGTCACGACAGCGTGATGCGGAAACTAGGACTTGATCTCACCTATGACCAGTACGTAGCCAAGTACGGTGAAGACAACGCAAAGTTCATCCTGGAACAATTGGGAGATGGGCTTCAGAACTATTCGTGCTACGCCTACATTGATATGGGGCTGCCCACACGTCGGGACTATGTCACCGAGGCGCGCAAGGACGCATTGGAACGCGAGTGGTCTTTTCTGGAGTTTCAGGGTGACTTGTCGCTCTTGCAGCGACTGGTGGACGCGGACTGGGGAGAAGAGGACTTTTTGGTGCTCCAATCCGGACAGTCCGTGGCTCGCGCGAGCGACTCGAGAATTCTGACTGCCGGGGATGGCACTTGAAGTTTGTGTAGAATCTCCTATCATTCCTGACAATACGTTTTGATTCTTCTCTTTTCAGGGGCTGCGATGCAGAGTTGGAAAGTAGTGTTGATGATCTTCGGATGCCTGGCGCTGGCTTGGCTCTTGGCGCCGTCACGCACATTTGAATACGACGACGAAGATGTGGTGGAAATCACCTACATGGGCCCGGGCGGACCGATTGCAGGACCGATGGGGGACTCGGTCATGGCGTTCGAACTCGAAAGTCGAAAGGCTCATGAGAAAGATCCCTCCAAACCGGTCTATCGCGTTGTTTCTGGGCAAAGTGGAGCGCGCGACCAGGTTGGCGATCCAACGCGCTTCCTGATCAGTGTGGCGGGTGGTATGCCTCCCGACGTGATCTATTTTGACCGATTTGCCGTGGCGGAGTGGGCTGCCCGTGGCGCGTTCACTCCACTGGACTCCTTCATCGAAAACGATTTGCGGAGAGGAGATCCCGACGCGGTCGAGCCCGACCGATACTACAAGGCAGCGTGGGATGAAGCCACCTATCAGGGCAAGGTCTACGGCATCCCCATCAGCATTGACAACCGCGCTCTTCTCTACAACAAGGACTTGTTCCGACGAGCGGGGCTTGTGGATGAGAGCGGAGAACCCGTTCCCCCAAAGAACTGGACGGAGCTTCGTGAATACGCCAAGAAGCTGACGCAGCGAGACCGCAATGGGAACGTTCGCGTACTGGGTTTCGCTCCCAACTATGGAAACTCCTGGCTTTACATCTACGGTTGGATGAACGGTGCCCGATTCATGAGCGAGGACGGTACCCAATGTTTGCTCAACGAAGAGCGCGTTGTCGAAGCACTTCAATTCATGGTGGATATCTATGACGATGCCGGTGGCTATGAGGCCGTCTCCGCCTATCAGGCAGGTTTTCAGGGAGGCACACTCGATCCTCTGCTGACCGGCAAGATTGCCATGAAAATTGATGGCTACTGGCAGATGTCCTTTCTGGCACAGTTCGGCAGGGATGTTGATGTGGGAGTTGCCGGAGCGCCGACATCGGAAAGGTACTTTGAGGAGTCCGGACAGCCTGCAGTCTCATGGACAGGCGGATGGTCTCTGGCGATTCCCGTGAACGCGCAGCACAAGGAAGCGGCATGGGAGTTCATCCGATTCCTGAGCAGCGACCGTGCCTGGCGGATTCGGACTGAGTCCGAGCGGGAAGCCGTCGAAGCCGAGGGACGCCTCTTCATCCCGCAGCAAACGCCTATCAAGGATTTGAACGAGGAGTTTCAGCAGTATTACGTTCTTTCAAACACCAAGCTGCCTGAGAAGATCAAAGAGGGTTGCTCGGTCTTTATCTCACTGCTTCCCTTCTCGCGATTCAGACCCATAACGCCTGTCGGTCAGTTGCTCTGGCAGCGCCATGTCGTTTCGACTGAAGAAGCCTGTTACCGCAAGAAAACTCCGAAGGAGTCGCTGGATTACGGAGCCGCAATCGTCCAGCGCGAGTTGGATCTGATCCTTCATCCGCGGGAAGGTAAGCCAGTAAACTGGAGTTACTTCTTCATCGCGTATGCCGTCCTGACTCTGCTTCTGGCACTGGGAGCATTTATCTGGGATACCAGCATGGGATTCCGACGACAGTTGGCGAGGCTGTTGTTTCGCAAGCGTGAAGTGGGACTAGGCGATCTCGTCGAGGGTTCCAGGGGAGGATACTTCCGAGCACAATGGTGGGCGGGATATTTGTTTGTCGCTCCCTGGGTTATTGGGTTCGTCGTCTTTGGCGGAGGCCCACTTCTGTTCTCGATCCTGATGAGCTTCTGCGACTATGATGTCATCAACCCAGCCAAATGGATTGGGTTTGAGAACTATCGTTGGATGTTCTCACAAGATGAACTGATCCCTGTGGCGTTTCGAAACACGATCTTCATGGTTGTCGGTGTCCCGCTGGGGATGATTGCATCACTGGCCATTGCGTTGCTTCTGAATCTTCGTATTCGTGGCATTTCCGTCTGGAGAACGATTTTCTACTTGCCCGCCATTGTTCCTGCTGTGGCGGCGTTCATCCTCTGGATTTGGATTTTTAACCCTGCCGGCGGTTTCATCAACCAGGCGCTGAGTTTGATCGGTCTTGAGGGACCCAACTGGCTGGGCTCGGAGATTTGGAGTAAGCCATCGCTGATCCTGATGGGTTTGTGGACAGCAGGGGGCGGAATGCTGATCTGGCTTGCCGGTCTGAAGGGCATTCCGGAACACTACTACGAGGCCGCGGCGATAGATGGGGCTTCCGAGTGGAAGCAGTTTTTGCACATCACGCTTCCCATGTTGACTCCGTATATCTTTTTCAACCTCGTGATGGGCTTGATCGGAGTGTTTCAGATTTTCGACGCTGCCTTTGTCATGACTGCAGGCGGGCCGGTTAACTCAACGTTGTTCTATGTCTATCATCTTTTCAACAATGCCTTTCGATACGGGCACATGGGGTATGCCTGCGCGATGGCATGGGTTCTCTTTGTCATCATTCTGGGTTTGACTGTCGTGCAGCTGAAGTTGGCGAAACGCTGGGTGCATTACGAATCGGAATAATTCTATGCCCCTCGGAGTCTGTCGAGGGCAAGCACCAGTCTGCGCGCGGTGAATACGTGAACGCTGCAAGCAATGAACAGCAAATCCCGCACGAGATAAGTCCAATCCATGATCTGCCCCGTCAAACGGACGGAAAAGCAACCGCAGTCTATCTCCAGTCCGCGCATCAGAGCCTGCGCAATGAGAACAAAGAAGAAACAAAGCATTCCGAATACGACCAGATTGCTGGCATAGGTGAAGAGTCCAACCAACAGAAGAATTCCCACGATCAGTTCGATCCAAGGAACCATGATGGCAATGAGATTCACAGACCAGACGGGAAAGAACTCATAGTTGAGCACGGAGCGGGCAAACTGCGGTGGATGCGCAATCTTGTCGAAACTGGCGTAGATGAAGATCGCCGCGACGAAGACCCGAGAAGCCAGACCCAGCCAGGGATTTCGCAACAACCACCAGATTCCACGGCATATTGGGCACTCCATCATCCCTGAACAACAAGCCTGTTTCCTGTCACGCTCGAACATGATGCACCTTTCTTACTGACGGATAGTTATAGAACGCTTCGGCAGGCGATGCAAGTTCACAAACACTCAGTGATATCAGTTACCGGAAATCACGTGTGATTCTTTCCCTGCAAATGCGAATCTGTTTCTCCGAATATGCGACATAGGAGACAGTCTGGTCCGAAGTGAAAGAAACCGTCTCAGGGTAGATCCAAGACTGATAGGTTCCTCTTCGCTCATTGCACATCATGAAAGTCTTGTAGAACAGGAGCACAGGGTAGGCTATACCCTTGTTGTCTTCCGAGAAGAGAACGCTGTTGGGGGGTATCCAAGTAAACAGTCGTCCAGCCTTGCCATCAAGCACCACAAACTCACGCTTGTCCCACTTGGCGATATATCTCAGGCGGCGGCTGTCGTTGCTGAATTTCAAAGTCTTGGTCTTAACATCGTCAACCGGTTTGTTTTCCTCACCATCTCGCACGATGAAAACCCGACCATCCCTTGTCGCAACAAAAGCGCAGCTGTTCCCATCAGGTGATAGTTTCAGGCTCGATCCAATGACGCTTTCATAGGGTCCGTAGAGCGTTCCCGATGCCATGACAAACCGCTGTTTGCCCTCTCGAAACATGTAGCAGTAGTGTTGTCCATCTTCACTGAGTCTCAAATCAGTCGCTGACTTGTGTGTTGCCACCTGTTTGCCATTGAATACGACGACAAAACGACCAGGCTCTCTTGATGCAATATAGCCGAGATGTCTTTCATCAGATGACGTGGCAAGCCCCGACAATGCGAGGAAAGGTCCTTCTTCTCTGCCGTCCGAACATATGAAATACCACTCTCCCTCTCGTTCTACGGGAACCCAAACGAACCCTTCCGTACCGCAGAACTTCGCCAGTTTGAGCGCAACGGTGTTGAAGCCTTCCCCAATTGGCGCATGATCCACAAACACCGCCCAGTCTCTCTCTTGCCCGCCAGCGTAGATGAAATGTCTTGTTTCGGGATCGACAAGGATGCGGTTGTCAAGAATTCCCTGGAATGAATGAACTTTGCGTTGATTGGAGAAGACATGAGTCTCCGAAGCAGACTTCACCGCATAGACACATTCAGATTCTGAACTCCAGACGGGATTGGTGACCTGTTCGTACAGATCACTCTCACTTTCATGGGTGACGATCCGCCACTCATTTCCAGACGCCGCAGCAAAAGCATATCCATTGCCGTCGGGACCAAATGAGAATGATCCTTTTGCTATCTTGTCACAGGTGTATATGAGTGTGCCGTCAACGAAGATCTGCGCTTCTCCCGTGACGCTTGTGATCGTCCACGCCATCTTCTCGGATCCCTCGTGCCAGCCAACTATAAGAGGAATGGAATTACCTACATCATACGAACTGCCTATGCTTATAGACCAATCGCTCTCTTGCTCTTTCCACATCAACAGGGTCAGTATTACGAAGGAGATCATGGAAAGCATCATCAAAACAGCACTGCGAAACCTCAGGATCTTCCTCTTATTGAGGAGGAACAACCTTCGCGAAAGAGCTACGAACAACAGAGAAGCCACAACAGGCCGTAACAGGTTGACGTGCTTTGGCAGCAAAAGTTGTTTCATAAGAAGCGCCTGGAACAGCGATTCAAATAAAAACCAAATGAGCTGCAGTTCGCATATCTCTCGAATCAGGTGAGTGAAGGGAAACCTTGTCTGGTCATGTCGTCGGCATAGTAGCCAAATCAGCCCAGAAAGAATCAGCGGAGCGCCCAGTGTGGTTGGAAGGAATCGGAACAACCATCGTGGGAGCAACTGCTCCAGCCGCCATCCTGGAGGATAGAAGAGCAGGACATCTGTGGCGGCTGTGATAAATGCCGCCAGAAGGAGCAACGCCAGTGCCCAAAGCATTTTGTTAAGCCTTGCGTTTCCCGAAATCGCCGGCTCTTGCTTGACGAGATTAACCGTCTCCATGATGGAACCTCTCTGGAATCCACATTCGGTCCTACTCGCAGAACCATCTCATTAGAAACCCCATTGTCTGATATCAACCGCGTGACACTAACTACTACCATACAGCTCTGTATCGCCCCTGTTCAACAGGAATCTCTGCTTTCACAGTAACTTGTCTGTCTCTGCTGTCTTGCCAGGATGGTTAGCGTACAGGCTGGAAGACTGTGCAGCATAAGAGATATCCGAACGGCAAGTTTCCAAAACGGTGGGACCAGTGTTGACACTAGTCACGCATCGCATTACTATTTCTCTATGATTCGGTCATTTCGGTGCACTGATACGAAGGCTTTGGCGCGAGGACAACGGATCAAACGATCGAGACAGTTGCGAGAAGGAAGATCCGTCAGATCGAGATTGCGGAGCGGCTCGATGACCTTAGAGTTCCTCCAGGCAACCGACTCGAACCCCTCAAAGGCGACAGAGACGGACAATACAGCATTCGGATCAACGATCAGTTCCAGCTGTGTTTTCGCTGGATAGATATGTGCGCGCAGGATGTCGAAATTGTTGACTATCATTGAAGGAGAATCACTATGCGAAGACTTGCTCCCGTTACACCAGGTGAGATTCTGCGTGAAGAATTCCTTGTTCCCATGGGCATTTCACAATATCGGTTAGCAAAAGAGATTGGCGTTCCCGCACAGCGGATCAGCGAGATCGTGGCAGCGAAACGTGCCATCACACCTGACACGGATTTGCGACTTTGTCGGTTCTTCGGCCTCTCCAATGGGTACTGGCTTCGAGCCCAAGCAGCCTACGAAACCGAGACTGCAGAGGCTGTTTTGGCCGAGACGCTTGCCAAGATAAAGCCCTGGCAGGGGCACGGTCTACAGACGCGTGCGACAGGAAAGAGAAAGCAGCAAGCATAGCCTCTCACTCCCTATATTGAGATCATGCCCGCCCCTTCAACCGTCACGCATTTCTGGACTGTCCGTGACGCCTGATCCTCAGAAAGGCAGCTGCGTTCCCTGTGAAAAAAACACATCGCCTCACGGAACCCATCGCATCTGTCTTCCTGCATCAATGCAATCATCACACCGCCGTGGCCACCGCCAGTCAATGACGCACCAACCGCTCCATGGGTTCGGGCGATGTCCACCATCTGATCCAGCGTCGGCGTGCTCGCGCGGTAGTCGCCATGCTGGTATTGCAGTTGTGCACGATCAGTTCGATTTGGCTCTTGGCTTCTCAAATCGTCCAACAAATCCTTGAGAAGAATATCGGTAACTGGATATTCAGCGTTGGTATATTCCCCAGTCTCAGGATTGGCTCTTGAGACCCGATCGCCTTCATGGCCTGCGTTCATCAGTCGTCCTGCTTCGGAAATGTTTCCCTCAAGCAGATGTTGGGCGAATAGAACGCTGCGGCGACATTCCGCCAGGGTGTACATCAAGACGCCACGAACGGGAACCGTGTCAGGCCTCTCGCCTGATGGGAAATAGGTTTCAACCAGTTCGTCGAAACTCAGGCTCGTCAAGCCACTGACGCAAGCCTCCTGAAATCTCAGCCTTGCTTCATCCAGTCGCAGGTCGCTTGGGATCGCTCCAAGTCCTTGATAGATCAGTTCGAGGGGTACCTTCTGCGGTGAAATGTCAGCAGGGCATCGGAGAGATGCAATGGTTGTCTCATCAATGCCAAGAGCAGCGAAGCCCTGAAGCAGCAGTGGCAAAGCCAGTCGGCAGGCAAAGACTCTGCTGTTGTAGGCGACCGCCTCCTGTCCTGCCAGCGTGTGGTGCGTCAACGAGTCCGCAATCATCAGCGCATAACCGTCCGGCAGAGGAATATACTCGGGTGAGATCTCATCTGCGGTGCCAACCGGTGAATGAAAAAGAAAGCCCCTACGGCCAAAGAGCATCGTTGCCTGGTCGCCCAACCCCGTTCTTGACCCTGCCAACCAGTCCGCCCTTTGAATAAGGGAGACGATTTCTGAGCGCTGAAGTGTCAGCCTGTTCGCCGTCGCGGCCGCCAAGAGAGAAGTGACAAGCAAAGCGTGCGAAGAGCTCATGCCTCCCCCAGTGGGGATATCGCTTCCCAAAGCCAGATTCACGCCATGAAACACCAGCGTGGGAAACCGTTCTTTGAGTGCTATCCAGGCTCCGATCACAAAGCGTTCCCATCCGCCGCTCCTGTGGTGCTGCGGGGAAAGATCATCCACTCGAAATCGGCATGGCCGAAACCGAAGCGATTCGGCATTGTGAACAATTACCCAGCCATCCTGACGCTCGGAGCAGGCTGCGACAAACTCCCGCGCCTGTGTTGTGGCGTTGTAGCTTCCGCCCTGATGATCCACGTGATGCCCTTCCCAGTTGACTCGGGACGGACAACGCACAAGAAACACCGGCTGGCGCGCTCCGAAAGCATGGCAGAACGTGGCAAGCACCGTTCCAAAGAGGTTCACTCGCTCCAGGATGATATCGCGATCTACACCATAGATTGACCGCAGTGAAGACTCCTGGGTGGGATCTGCAAGAGCAAAACGATCCAGCCATTGCTCCGCAGCCAAGGCAAAGGGTTCTGATGGGAATGGGTTTTCGATGATCGGCTTTCCTTTCCACAGCCAACTCTGGTATCGTCAACACTATGATCGAGGCTGATATTCGTCAAGATGAACCAGGAAGCGATCCTATGCAAAAGGAGAAGGAAGCGGAGACTCTGCGATTGCCGTTTTCCCTCGTGATCCTTGCGTTGGCTGCTGTGTTTCTTGTCGCGCTGGTTCCCAGAATCCTCTATGTGATTCAGATTCAGACGCCCCCATTCTCCGACATGGCTGACTACCATCGCTGTGCCGTGAATTTCATGTTGGGCGATGGGCTCATTCAGAGTCCGGAGTACAAAGCCTATCGAACTCCGGGCTACCCGATCTTTCTGGCGACGATCTACTCTCTGTTTGGCATTGATTTCCAAGTGGTCTATCTGGTTCAGTGTGTTCTCGGTGCGCTGACGGCAGTCTTGACCGCTCTGTTGTTCCTCAAGTGCTTCCCAGGCATTCGATACCGGCTGTTGTTGGCGACGCTGGCAGGACTGATTACCGCATTGTCGGACGAATCCATCTTCTACTGCGGGCAGTTGCTTACCGAGACTCTCTACACTTTCCTTTTCGTCATCTGGGTTCTCCTGCTGATGCATGTACAGCGCGGATTCCGACTGACTCTGTTGGTGATAGTCGGGCTGTTGCACGGGCTCTTGATGCTGGTCAGACCTGCTGGCAGTCTGCACGTCATCATGGTTGGAGTTTTTCTGGTACTCTGGGCTCGTCGAAAGGATTCGCGGCGATCCGTCAGAGAGGGTCTCATCTCGTACATCATCTATTCTGCGGTAGTCCTGGTGCCAATCGTCCCCTGGGGTGTTCGGAACTATCTGTTGACCGGTCATCTCATACCTCTGTCCACCAATGATGGAGTGAACTTCTACATCGGACACAATCCTGACTTCGGTTACTGGTCAACGGGCAACAAGACAGCAATTCGCGAGAACACGGACTTGGATGAATACGAGGAATCCAGACTGTTTTTCCGTTTGGGTCTGGAGTTCATCCTCAAGAATCCTGTGCAGGACATGGTCAATAACATCAAGAAGATTGGCTATCTGTACACGACAACCTGGAAACCATGGCCGTGGTTCAACCATGGTCGGGAGCTGCGCTTTGCCTTTGTCCGGTGGATGCCCGTTTGGGAGTGGTCATGGCCTGCCATGATTGTGATCGGACTCGGTGCCGTTGCCTCAACCTTGAAGAGACAGAAAACCGATCTGCTTTTGGGCTGCGTCATCACTCAGACGATTTCGTGTATGGTGTTCTTTGCCACGGCGCGTTTTCGGTCATCCCTCATTCCGCTGTTTGCGATATGGGTAGCCTACGCCTTCTTCGTGCTCATCTCGACAGTACGTCAGAGAGGAAACCCCTGAAATATCATCTTGCTCGAGCAGATGCGTCAAGATTCGGCTCTGTTGCACAGCAGGGGAAAGGTTTCTGGAACTACTTCAGCGCCATGGCAGCGAAGTCCCGATACGCGAAGAGAAGGCAATTGAGTTTGTCAAGATTCTGGTTGAGTGCCTCGACCAGTTTTCGTGTTGCTGGGCTCGGCTTGGTACCCAGTGCGATCGGAGTCAGTTTCTCTGATTGAGGTGTTTCGGAGAGGGAATCGAACTGCACCTTGCGAAATCCGACCGCGCTTAAAAGGAACCCGAGTCCATCGGGTGTGACCGGTCGCTTGTGCGACATGTCTGTGTAGAAATGTGTTGCAGCCGTGGGGAGATTCATCGGATTCATGGTCTCAATGACAAAGTAGCTGTTGAAGCGCATCTTTCGGTAGACCAGTTTCACAAATGCGATCTGCTCTTCGGCGGTCAAGTGCTCAATCATCTGTCCGCAGTAGACTCCATCGAGCAGGGCGTCTTCGACGTTCTCAAGAAACTCAAAAGCATCGGCCTGAGCAACCCGAAGTCCCCTCTTCTGACAGTACTCGACCATGACTGGATTCATATCAATTCCGGATGCACCAATACCGGACTGGATGAGCAAATCGAGAAACTCTCCCCGACCACACCCGATATCCAGAACGTGATGGCACCCCTTGAAGAGGGTCAGGAATCGTGACTGATTCCTCTGAACATCGGCTTCATTCCCGCGAAAACGGTCTTCAAAAACAAAGTAATCCGATGGGGACAGTGAAGCCTCTCGAAGTTGATCGCGATGAGACTTGTCCGCCTGTATGGCTTCAAACTGCATCTGGATTGCACGGACTTGTTCCTGAACCCGAACGAGTTGGTCTTGCCCGACAGTATCTTTCGCCTTGAGGCTCTCGAGATCCGCCAGAATCGCCTGACTTTGAGCCTTGATCTCCTGAATCCGGTCGTCCTGTACTCTGCCACGATTTTCCAACTCAGTGACCAAGGCAGACCAAATCTGAAGTGCCGACTCATTGGCTTCCAAATGCCTTGCCAGATTTTCTGTTCGTTCCGTAATCAGCGCTTCGAGAAAATCCTTGACCCCCTGAATCGTCGCGTCGGAAGCATCCATCCTGATGCCGATTGCTTCCAAGGCCTTCTCTCGATCCTTCGCAATGTCGGCTGCGGCCTGAGTTAGACTCTCACGATCCTGCTGCTGCTGAACACCAAGTGCCTTGATCAGCGCGTCGCATTTCTGAGCATGTCTCGTCAATTCCTCAATGGACTGCCGATTGCGGAGCGCGGTTTCCTGAGTGTCGGAATAAGCAGACTTCAAGTGTTCGCCGAATGCTTCCAAGCGTTTGTCTTCTTCCTCGGCGTGTTTCACCAGCTCGGTAATCGTCTTTTCATTGCTGTTGACTTGAGCAGTGATGCGCGAGAGTTCGGCCTGAGTGTCCTGGGCAAGTGATGCAGAGCGTTTGTCTTCTTCCTCGGCATGTTTCACCAGCTCGGTAATCGCCTTCTCGTTGCTATTGACTTGATTGTTCGTTCGCGAAAGTCCTGCTTCTAATGCGGCGAAGGCGTCCTGCAGCGTCTTGATTTGAGCATTTCGTTCTTCGGCGCCCCGACTCAATTGGGCGATGATGTTGTCTAACTCATTTCGGTGAGCGTTCTGCTCAGTATCGAAAGTCGCCAATCGCGTCTGTGTTTGTGCGTCCTGTTTTGTCATCAGGCTGCTGAGATCGTCCAGTTGTTCCTGGAGTCTGCGAAGTGGCTCCTGATACTGGCTGGTCACTGAAGCGATCTCGGTCTTGAGGGTTCGGAGTTGTTCTGACGTTTCAGTGGCCTGTCTTTCGAGCGCAGATCGAATCTCTTGGGAAGACTCCTGAAGAAGGGCAAATCCCGCTTGGATGCCGGAGATTCGGTCGCTCATCTGACCCTGGTTGTCCAGAAAGGACGGAATCTGTTCGCTGACCTGGGCAATGCGCTCGGCAAGATTGGTTGTGGCGTTTACAAAAGACTGATACTTCTGATCAAAACTGTCCTCGAATTCATGCAGGCGTTGGCTTCGCTGCTGTCCTGCCGACTGCAGTTGATCGATCTGCTTCTTTTGGGCTGCGATCAGTGCAGTGCTCTTGAGCCTGATATCGTCAAGACGGTTTTCAATGTGGGTAATTCTGTCCTCGATGCTCTGAATGGCCGAGGAGGGAATCGTGGTTGGTTGTTCCGGATGATGTGCAATCTCTGAAGGGACGGGCTCTGTCGCGTCAGCAATGGGTTTGGCGTGTTTGCCCCTGGTCGCAAATGCAGTCTTCGCGAGCAGCGACTCGACATTGTGGGCGATGATGTCCTCGCTTTGGTTACTCATTTTGGGAATCGTGTACCGTGTTGTCTGTGGTACCCTGACGTTCCTCGGTCAGCAGTGCCAGCAGCGCATCCATATTTCGCTCAAATTTCTCTTCCAGTTGTTTCTGATTCTTCTCCGCCAGTGAGGAAATTGCCTGAAGTCTCTGGGCAACCTCAGTCAAAGAGATCCTCAGACCATCGGCAAGATCATCCATGATCTGATTCTGCACCTGATCCATGTATTGCTTCTGCTGCTCCAGCAAAGATTGAGACTGAGCGAAGCCCTGCTCCATCCTCTGACGGGTGTTCTCCTGCTGCGATCCAACTTCTTCCCTCAGATGAGCGTGTGCCTGTTCGAAATGCTGGCGTTGTGCTTCCAAACCTTGTTGAGATCGATCAAACCCTTCCGCAAGAGCGGCTTGTGTCTGTTCATGCTTGTGCAGAAAATCCGCTCCCAGAAGATCGAGTTTGCGATTGATCTCATCCACCTTGCCTTCCAGCACGACGCGAAGTGCGGTCTGCTCGTTGGCAATCTCGGCAAGAAAGGATTCCACCCTGCCCAGTTTCTGGCCAAGCAGATTTAGAATCTGAACGACATGCGAGTTATAGGTTGCCTGCTGATAGAGAAAAATGTTGGCGTAGGGCTTCAGAACGACATCAAGCATCTTCTTGAAGCCGGTAACAACCTGGGCGAAGTTTCGCCGTTTGGACTCAAGGGAATATCGGGTCAAGTCCCACTCCTGGTTGATCTGCCGTAGCAACTCATCCAGGTGCATGGATTCGATCTGGGAAGACGGCACCGCCGGTGGAGTCAAGGCACTGGGATCATCCTGTCCCCCCATAACCTGTGCTCGGATGGTCGCAAGCACCTCCGTTACGTCCTGAACGGGTCCGGACTGCTCTGTCATCAAGACTCCAAATCTCCCACATCTGTCTCAAACAAACAAATGCTATTCAAACTCCTGGTCTGTTGTCAAGTTGAGATCATCCTTGTGCCTTGTGCGGCCACAGGCACAACCGAGTTTCCTCACAAAACACCAAGGCACTTTCGTGGCACGCAATCTATCCCTTGATTCCTGTCAAGGTCACACCCTGAATGAAGTAGCGTTGAGCGAAAAAGAAGATGGCGATGATGGGAACAGTCATCATGAAGGAACCGGCCATAGTCAAGGACGGATTGTTCCCAACTTGAACGGCAAACGCATAAAGTCCGAACGCGAGTGGATAAAGTCTCTGGTCGGAGATGAAGACCAAGGGACCCATGAAATTGTTCCAGGAGCCCATGAACGCGCCGATGGCAATCACTGCCAGTGTCGGTTTCACCAGCGGAAACATAATGTGCCAGTAGACGCGAAAATACCCACAGCCGTCAATGCGTGCCGCCTCTTCGAGATCCTTGGGTATCCCCTTGAGAAACTGCCGGAGCAGGAAGACGCTGAAGGGTGCAGCAAAAGCAGCACCGAACCACAACGGCACCAGGGTATTGTAGTATCCAAGGTTCTTCCAGATCAGAAAGTTGGGGATCATGGTCACTTGTGCCGGTACCATCATGGTTGCCAGCATCAGCAGAAAACAAAAATCCCTTCCAGGCCAGTTCAACCGAGCCACAGCGTAAGCGACCACAGAGCAGGAAAAGACTGAAAGTGCAACATTCAACACGACAAGGTAAAGGCTGGTTGCTGCGTATCTCCAGACGGGGATATGACGAACCGTGATATGGTAATTGCGCGCCACTTTTCCAATCCAGGCATGCAATTGGGAACTTCTTTGCAGGACGAATCCGATCTTAATCCGATTTGTACCGCTTACATACTGCGACCCACGATCCACTTCTCTGAGATGAGTCCACGTCTTAATCTTGGTGGTCTGATCTTCCGGGCCGGGTTCCTGCCAGGTGAAGGTTCCCCATTCGAAGTTTGCCGGATAGGCCACTTCAGCCGATTCGAAACGAGCCCCCAACTTTTCAACGTAGCACGAGAGCCGATGCCAGTTGTCATCGGGGCGAAGATAGAGCTGAACCCGATGGAGATCGGAAACATCGAACTCTGTATCAAAGGTGCCTTCGAGAATCCATCGGTCGCCTTTGGAGAGATCGTAGTGCAGGAGCGCACAGTCCGTTCCTCGATCCTGAGCGTCAACGAGCGTCAGTGTTTCAGGAGTTTTCACCTGGAGCCTTTGCGAGAACGTTGAGCCCTTGCCCAATTCCTGTTCTTCCAGACCATAGGAACGAATGCGGAGCTGCCCGATAAGCATTCGACGGTAGACATTCTCGACCAATCCGTTGACCATATCCGTCGTCAGCAGATCGCGAACTCGTGCTCGCACAGTTGCTTCGGATTCCTGCCAGACTTCAGGGGGGAGAAGAATATCCAGTTTCTTGCCAAGACCCAGCACGATAGTTTCGATAAGCAATTCCCGATCCACCGTCTCAGGATAGGGAAACTCAAAATCCCGCAGAACGCTCTTGAGCGTCTCCACGTGAGGCTCAACCGCTTCGCTGAGATCAGCCTCGTAGTAGGAGCGGTCTATAAAGGGCGACTGGGATATGGCGTTGGGCGTACCGGGGAATATCTGAATCCTTTCGGGGAACAATTCCCGATCCACTTTGATGCTGGAAGAAACCATCCACACGAAAGGAAACGAAAACAGAACAGATCCCACAACCAGACAGGTGTAAGCGAAGGATTTCAGGGCGAAGTCACGCTTGACTTGCATTTTCCAAAGTCTTCTTTCATAGTTCCGTGCTGTGCTGTTTCGGGAAGACCCCGATAGAGACACTGGGAGAGTCTACCCGCAGCAGCCACAACACTCAAGAGGAAAGAACGGAAGTTTGACGAAGCAAGCCAAACGAGTACTGCCCGTCCGCAACATTATCTTTGACTTGGGTGGAGTCCTGCTTCGCTGGGACGTGGACTGGATCATCACACAGGTTTTCTCGGAGCCTCGGACGTGCGAACTAGTGCGCCGTGAGATCTTTCAACATCCAGACTGGAACGAATTGGATCGGGGAAGCCTCACCAAGGAGCAGGCGATCAGGCATTTTGTTGAGCGCACCGCCCTGCCCGTTTCTGACATTCGGAAGGTCATGGAAGCAGTCAAGAGGTGTCTGACCCCTCTGCCCGAATCCATGGAACTGCTGGATCGGCTCAAGACGGAAGGATTTCAACTGTATTGTCTCTCGAACATGCACCGCGCGTCTTTTGCATTCATCCGAGACCGATTTGATTTCTGGTCAAAACTGAAGGGGATTTTGATCTCCGCCTACGTTGGGAGGGTCAAACCGGAGCCCGACATTTTTGAATACTTCCTTGAGCGCTTTCGACTCAATCGAGAGCAGACAGTGTTTGTTGACGACCACAAGCCGAACGTAGAGGCATCGCAAGAACTCGGCATTCGGTCTGTCCTGTTCACTTCGGCCGCTGAATGTGAACGGCAGATACACCTGCTGGCCAGGGAACGGCAGGCCACAGGAGATCGGAGGAAGACTCCATGAAACGCTGTACCCAATGCATCATGCCGGATACGGTTCCAGGTCTGACTTTCGACAAGGACGGGGTCTGTGACCTCTGTCGCCAGTACGAGTCTGTTCCTGCCCTGGGTCAGGAGGCGCTGATCGCCACGTTCAATCTCGACCGGTTCCCAACGCGCGAATATGACTGCATTGTTCCGCTGAGTGGCGGGCGGGATAGTTCTTTCGTGCTCTACACTGCGAAGGCGGTCTGGAATCTGAAAGTGCTTGCAGTCAACTACGACAATGGCTTTCGAACACCCCAGGCGATTCAGAACATGCAGCGAGCATGTCAAAAATTGGGCGTTGATCTTCAGTTTGTCTCATCCGAGAACAACATTGCGCCCAAGGTCGTTCGACACAACATGATGTGTTCTGATCTCTCCAAACTCTTTGGTGTTTGTCGCGCGTGCACATACGGCTACACCGCCGCGGTCTATGGCATGGCTGCTCGACATCGAGTTCCCTTGATCTTCTGGGGCGACTCGCGACAGGAGAAAACCAAAGACCACCTCAAGCGGGCAGAGACGTTCATGCGCAGGCACAAACCCGTTCTGTCCAAGTTCTTAAAGAAGGACTACTATCTGTATGAACACGCCTTCTTCCAGCAGAGAAGGGAGTTGCCTGTTCCCGGTGTCTCTGTCATGAGTAAGCGTCCGCGACTGAGAGTCCCCGGCTGTCGGGAGATCCATGTGTTCGACTACATCCCCTGGGAACGAAAAACTATCAAGGACACCATTGCGCAGCAACTGGGTTGGGAGAAACCCCAAGAGAGCGTGACCACCTGGCGAACCGACTGCCACTTGGTGCCTTTCGTCAACAGATGCTTCGCTGCTTTGTACGGAAGTACAAAGGCGTGTTTTGGCTTTTCAAACATGATTCGAGATGGCCAGATGACCCGCGAGGAAGCGCTGAGTCAGGACGAGCAGATTCAGTCAATCATTCGTGACGACGACATGTTGTCTCAACTGCTCATGCGCCACGTTGGACTGACCGAGCAACAGTCGCGAGAGATTCTTGCACAGGCACCGCTCGGGCGATGACAGAGATTGGGTCGAAACGTCATTTCTCAAAGGCAATGACGGCCGCACAGCATGCCAGAACGATGGCGGAACCGATGACGGATCCTAGAGAGAGCGTCTCTTCAAAAACATAGACCCCCAGCGCAAAGTTCATCACCGGCAGCAGAAGACTCAAGAGTGATCCAGTCGTCACGCTGAGGTATCGGTAGCCTTCGGTCATCATCAATTGCGCAAAGGCTGCCGACAGCCCAATCATCACCAGGAGCATACCGCCTCGATAGCCCACTTCACAGGGCACCAGATTGGCAGGGAGCACCATCAGCCAGGTTCCTACCACGCATTGTGAGAAAAAGATGGCGTAGGTGGAGTCGGTGTCATGCAGTCTCTTGATCACCACAATCGCAAGACCCGAAAAAACTGAGCCCAGAAGGGCGATAATCTCATACATTCCAAAATTGGCAAAAGATCCGGAACCGGGATCTCGCTGCACGGTCAGCAGATAGATGCCAACAAACGAAATGACAATTGCCAGAGATCTGCGCCAGCACAACCTTTCCCCGAGAAAGATCACACCGAGAATGCTCGCAAAGATCGGGTAGAGAGAGTTGAGCACGGTTCCTTTGCCAACGCCGAGTTTGGCGATGGACAGGAAAAAGAAAAACACAGCCAGCCCGCCGAAAATCCCACGCAAAAACAGAAAACGAATGTTGACAAATCTCAGTTTGATCTTACCGGCGATTGCCGCGACGCCCAGCAGAGCCAGGCCTATGATGAAACGAAAGAGTGTCGTCTTGTACGCATCAATGTTGGAAGCATTTCGAATGAGACCTGACATCACACAGAAGGTGACGTTTGCCCCCATCATCAAGAGAAAACCCTTGGCAAGGCGATTGTCCTTCATCCTCTACGCTGACCTTCCCACGATAGTCAGGTTCTGAAGCAGGATATCCAATGCCTGACAGGTTCGAGATCGGATGACGTATTTCAGAATCGGAAAAAGGACTATCCAGGGGACAAAAGGCAGCACAGGCAGCACCACTCTTGTCAGCAAGTCACCTTGTCGAAAAAACAACCCAAAGACGAGGACAAAAGCCAGAGCCATCCCGCACAGCATCAATCCAACAAACCTGAACAGTCTTTGGAGACCTTTCAAATCCGCGGTCAGCGTCAGCTGCGTGCCAGTGCCTTGGATCCGAATCCGCGAGATCGCAACAAATGGATTCTGGCTGGTGATCCACAGGTTCGCGCCGGTGAACTCCACGCTGGAATCGCTTCTGCTGGCAATGGCAAGGCCAAAGGGAGTGAACACGCTTGTGGCAAGTTCGATGACCTTTGACAGATTCCCTTCAAAAGGAACAGTTTTCTCATAGTCCATCCGGACAACCTCCAGGCGCAGACAGCCTAGTGTGCTGGCTGAAGCGCCACATTTGCCTTGATCAGATAACTGCATGTGCACCGATTGGATGCTTCTGGCATCAGAAGCAGACCACCCGCCGGAATCGCATTGATCCAGCATCCGGGTCTGATGCCACCGTAATTGATTGTCTCCGTACCTGTCCTGAGATCCCAATAGCCCAGTGTCGCTGAGCGATAAGCCAAAAGGTAGGTGGAGCCAGCGAGAGTTCCGCAGCCATACGAACGCGCGAATTTCATCTCTCTGCGTTCCCCTGTCAGAAGATCCCATGAATCAGGTTGTGCGTAGATGGTTCGGTCATTGACGATCGGTCGGGATTTGTAGTTTGCCTGAATGTCCCAGAGTTTGGTTCCATCCGAAGCGCGGAATGCCGCCATCTTGCCACCGACCTCAGAGGGAAGTTTGAAACTTGTGATCTGGTACGGCATAAGCAATGCGTCATGTTTGGCACTGACGATCAGTAGCGTACCGTAGATGTCTTCCGCCACCTGCCAGACGGATTTGCCCGTCTGGATATCCAATGCGATGAGTTCCCCGCCAGGCTGCTGCGGAGGCTCCTGTTGTTCGTCCTTCTTGAAATCAAGGCGATCTCTCTCTGCCAGCGGACGGTCAATGAGATAGAGTCTCTTGCCGTCCAGGGCAAGCGTGTTGTGACGAATGGAATGTCTGGGTGTAAATGTCCAGATCACCTTTCCCGTGTTCCTGTCCATAGCGAAAAGAAGATTCGATTCGCTGTAAAGCTGCTCCATTTCTGCTTTTGCAAAGGCCCATACGGTGATGTGTCCCTGGTCACATAACGAACCGTAGAGCCGGTCTGCGTCACAGGCGATGTAACCCCATTTACCCACTGTGCCGTCAGGTCGTGTTGGAGCAGTGAACTCGGCTTTCAGAGCACCCGTCGTTGTGTCTAGACAGAGACATCGGTTCTCGTACCGGAGGTAGAGCGTGTCTCCCTCGATGCAGAAGTTGCTGCCTGTGGTGGCGGCACCGTTCAAATGCTCCTGATCGTAGGCGGCCAGAATGTTCTTGATCGGATACTCCCAGAGGACATGCCCATTGTACGCATTGATGGCACGAATCCCGTGCATTCCCTCGACAAACAGACGGCCTTCGTAAAAGAGCGGACCTGGCCCCCTGCCATGTCGCGATGGCATCTCAAAGTCGTTGTCCGTATACCAGAGCATTTCCAAGGGCGCTTGGACAATGGTATCTTCGGAACAGAGCACGTTTGTGGCATCCGCGTACATGTGCGTCCAGGAACCCGCGCCTGTCAAAGCCCCACGGGCACCAGACTCAATCTTTCCTGGTGTCCCAACTCGATAAACGCCCCCATAGGGACGCTGTAGTCGCCCCATCTCATTTCGGGGAACGACAATCGCAGTTTCTTTGACCGAGTTGCCGGAGACGATCAAGTCCGCGAAATAGTTCGGGAGCGTTGTCTGTTCAAGACTACGCTGGAGTACGGTCACACGAGAGCCGTAGAGCCCTGCAGAATCCAGCATCTTTCGCGCCTTGGCAACCTTCTCCGGATCAGAATCCACCGCGATAATATGAAACTGTGTGCGTTGTGCCAGCTCATAGGAGAGCCTGCCTTCGCCACAGCCAAGATCGAGGCAGTAGCCACTCAGACCCGACAAACCGGACACGATTTCCTGAGCAGCCCGCTCAAATCCTGGGTTTTTGCCGTAAGGCGATGGATGCCGACCAGGTGTGACTTCAACCGCCTCCTTTGGTTGTTTCTTGCCGAAACAATAGAGGGTACCTTTGTCTGTGCTTACGAAAAGTCTCCCATCCGCCGACGCCAAACCCAGAGGCGTGCCGTCTACTTCCAGCGCTGATATGACAGTCCGAGTCGCCAAGTCGGCAGTCAGAACTCTGTTGTCTTGAGTTCCCACAACAAGAGTGTTCCCAGCGGCAATCATCCCTGTTCCAACCTTGCTCGGCATATCAATTACCCAGACCGGCTTGGCGGGTACAAGGACTTCTTCTTTATCTCCCTTTCGATTGACCCGTTCCTCTTTCTCAAAGAGGCTGTTTCTGTTCAACGCCTTGATCTGTTTTCCGTCACAGAAGAGGAGGAGTTCGTTGATGACGACTGTGGCTTGAACGGGAATTCCCCGCGCCAGATAAGCGCCATCCCGAGTTCGGAAAAGATCATTTTCACTCAGTGTCAAGTAATCGCCCGCCGACTCCAGGAGCGTGATGAACGGTCCCGCGCCCTTTCGGGCACCCCAGCCACCGCCCTGTGCCTGCAGATGGAAATATCGAAACTCTCCAGTAGCGCGTTCAAAAGCCGCGGGCATGGCGCGTCCGGTCGGCAGCACAAGGGTGTCACTTGCCGCAGCAAGATAGCCCTGGGCGGAGACGCCGCTCCTGGCGCGAGCGCCACCGTGGGGTTGATCGAGTTCCAGAGAACCAGCTGACTCATTCTTCCAGCGGACATCTCCCGTCTGGGGATCCAAGGCATAGAGGAAGATTCCTTCCGATGGCCAGATTCCCGCCGCGAAATATACTGTATCATCCAGCACAACCGGAGCTCCTCGAACCGGCCAGCGCGACACCATGCGCCCATTGCCCAGAACCATGTCTTCATGGGGTCCTCCAGAGCGCTTCCAAAGCAGGTCTCCGGACATCAAAGCCAACGCATAGAGATACCCATCATCGCTGGCGACGAGAAGCCGGTCGTTCCAAATCGCAGGGGCAAATCGAACCGGAGCATCCGTGTAGAAGACCCAGCGCTGTTTGCCTGAGTCGGCATCGAAGGCGCGCACCGAACCATCTACGGTACTGCCGAGAAAGACCAAACCTTTGGCTGCCACCATCTGAGGCGCAAAATCGAAAGGCATTCGGGTGTCTTCAGCCTTCCATGCAGGTTCTGGCGGATGCAAAGGCTTGTAGACCCAATGTGCACTCAGATCTGTGGAAAGAGGCTCCTCGGAATACCCACTGCGGGTGGCGTCCGCTCTGAACTGAAGCCAGTCTCCCGCTGACGCACAAAACGGAAACACACAGCACAACGACAACAACAGAGATAGTATCTTCATCGGCTTACAAACCTCACAATAGTTGTCATTTCAATCTCCTTGGAACTGTATTCTTGCGGTGCCCTGTTGGCAAGCTGGTAATCGGGGATCGGTGGCATCACTGACGAGGACAGTGGCCACAGGTTGGGCAGGAACGATTCCCTGGCGGCAACTACGCCTTCTGAGCGCTCACCCAGCCCCCTGAATCTTTCGCTTGCGTCATTTTCGTGTCCTTCCTATGATTCGAAAGTGCTATGAGCCCATTGGCGAGGTGGAGTTGGATGGACAACCTTGTGGATATCGTTCGAGAGGCTGGAGTAGTGGGCGCGGGTGGTGCCGGATTCCCGACTCATGTCAAACTCTCTGCGCAGGCAGAATACTTGATCATCAACGGAGTCGAATGCGAGCCCTTGCTCCAGGTCGATCAATACCTGATGACCGAGTACGCCCGGCCGATCGTGGAGACGGTCGAAACGGTTCGACAACAGGTCGGAGCCAAGAAAGCCTTCTTGACACTCAAGGAGAAATACACGGAAGCGCGTCAGGCTTTGGAAGCCGTAGTCAAGGATTTTCCAGCCATCGAGGTTCCCGTGTTCCCCAGCGTCTATCCCATGGGAGACGAGCATGTACTGGTCTATGAGACGGTGGGTAGAGTGGTTCCCGCCGGCGGCATTCCCATTGATGTTGGCGTGGTTGGCATGAATGTCGAGACCATCTGGAACATTCATCGAGCCATCAAGGGGGAACCCCTTGTTGACACTTATCTGAGCATTGTTGGAGAAGTTCCGGAACCGATGACGATCAAAGTGCCACTTGGAACAGTGACCGGCGATCTGCTCTCCCTGTTGGGCATCAAGGTCGCTGGCCTGGAAATCCTCGAAGGCGGACCCATGATGGGCGGTTTGACCACTTTGGACACGCCTCTTCAGAAAACATCCAAAGGGCTGTTTCTTCTCAAACCCACCAACCCTGTGATCTATCGTCGCAAGCAGCCGGTCAGCACATTCTTGAAGATTGCCCGCGCCGCCTGCTGTCACTGCAATTTCTGCACGGAGAACTGCCCGCGCTATCTGCTGGGTCATCCCCTGGAACCGCATCGGATCATGTGGGGCGTTTCCATCGGTGAGCAGGAAGACTTTCCCGCCTTCGAGGGGGTTCAGTATTGTTGTGAATGCGGAGTCTGTGAGTTGTATTCCTGTCCGATGGAAATCTCCCCGCGTCGCATCATTCAGAACCTGAAGAAGACCGCAAAAGTGGATCGCAAGAAGGTTGACGAGCCTGCTGTCAGCGACCTGCGTGAAACGAGAAAGGTGCCAACAAAACGACTGGAAGCACGCTTGGCTCTGACCGACTATCACAAACCTGCACCATGGAAAGATGTGGCCATTGTGCCGAAATCGGTCTGCATCGCTCTGAAATCTCACGTCGGAGTCGCTTCGGAACCGATGGTCAGTGTTGGAGACAGCGTTCGACGCGGTCAGAAGATCGCCCGGATACCTGAAGGCAAGTTGGGAGCCAATATCCATGCGAGCATTGATGGCCGTGTGACAGAGATCGCCAACGGTGTTGTCAGGATACAGCAGTGAACTGCCAGCCCGTCGTTCTTACGGTGGATGTCGAAGACTACTTCATGAGTCCGGAATCCATCGCATTCGAGCAGTGGAGCTCGTTCGAAGATCGTGTCCAGGTCGGGCTCAATCGCCTTCTTGACATGCTCAGCACTTGTGGGCGAACCGCGACGTTCTTCTTTCTTGGCTATGTTGCGGAACGACATCCCGAAGCAGTAATATCTGTCGCAAAGGCAGGCCATGAGGTCGCTGTCCATCATTACTGGCATCAGCCGTATGAGCAGATCGGAAAGGCACGCTTTCTCGAAGGACTCAGACGGACAAAGGGTATTCTTGAAGATCTCATCGGGACGAAAGTCATCGGACATCGAGCCCCGATGTGGAGTGTACGAAGGGATATGCCGTGGGTCTTTGAAGGACTCCTGGAGAATGGCTTCCAATACGATTCGTCCTTGTTCCCAATTCGGACTTATCTCTACGGGGATGCTGGCGCGGAGCCGGAGCCACATTGGCTGAACTTTGGCGGTGGGCGCATTCTGGAGGTGCCACCGTCCACGCAGACAGTCTTCGGACGCCGGATTCCTGTCGGCGGAGGCTTCTTCCTGAGAGCCTATCCTCTAGGGATGACGCGATGGGGAATCAATCGCCGGTTGCGTTCCGGGCGTTCGGTAGTATTATACGTTCATCCGTGGGAATTGGATCCGGGACATCCCCGGCTCCAACTGCCCACGAAGTTGGCGTGGATTCATGCCGTCGGCTTGAACCGTCTTGGACGCAAGATGACAGAGCTGGTGAAACAATATGAGTTTACATCGCTTCGCAACTCTCTGAGCCGATTCGAAGCGATTGCGGGAGGCACAAATGCCTGAGGCTGTTGGCGTAGTCGAATGGAGAAGCATTGCCATCGCTATCGAAGCGACGGACGCAATGCTTGACGCGGCAGAGGTTGAGGTCTTGGTTTCAACACCCGTCTGCTCGGGGAAATATGTCACGATCGTGAGCGGCGATGTTGCATCGGTTCAGGTTGCCGTGGAAACCGGAGTTCGTGAAGGTGGGAATTCTCTGGTCGAAGCAGTCGTCATTCCGAACGTCCATCCGGATATTCAACCGGCGATCACTGCCACAACCGGTGTCGAGAACGTGCGAAGCCTGGGAGTGATTGAAGTCTTCTCCGTCGCCGGTGCAGTCTATGCGGCGGATGCATCGGTCAAGTCTGCAGATGTGAGACTGATTGAAATTCGATGCGCTCGCGGTTTGGGTGGAAAGGCGTTTGTGACCCTGACGGGAGATGTGGACGCTGTTCGAACCGCAACAGAGACCGGTGCCGCCATTGCTCGTGAGAAAGGACTTCTCGCGGCGAGCGTTGTGATTCCGGACTTGAATGAGAAACTGCGCCGATTTGTTCTTTAGAGTGAGCCCGTTGGTCAAGGGAGCGGTCTGAAGTTGTCATTCTGAACGAAGAGAAGAATCGCTCTTCCTGTCGCAGAATGCACTATTGTGAAAGCCCTTCGCAGTTTCTGGAGTTTGCAGGATGGATAGTGCACCACCAGTTGCCCTCAGTCTAGTCATTCCCGTCTACAATGAGAAAGATGCCGTTGCGGAAACTCTCGTTCGCGCGTGCAGCGTAATCGAACAATCGGGGATTTCGGCGGAGATCATCGTTGTGGATGACGGCTCCGATGACGGAACCGGTGACGTTCTGAAGAACTTTGGTTCCTCAGTGCAGATTGTCCGACATCCGGTCAATCGCGGCTACGGAGCGGCGATCAAGACCGGTCTGCGACATGCCCAAGGCGAGTGGATCGCCATCACAGATGCTGATGGAACCTATCCGCTGGAAAAGCTACCTGAGTTGTGGAGTCTGACGCAGGACGCCGAGATGGTCGTTGGCACGCGACCCAGAAGTGCGCAACCGATGATTCGACGACCGGCGAAATGGTTCCTGGCTCGGCTCTCTGAATATGTGGCTCGAACCAGAATTCCCGATATGAACTCCGGTTTCCGACTCATCCGTGCTGATCTTCTAAAACGCTATTTGCACATGCTGCCGGACGGATTCTCTCTGACGACTACCATCACGCTGGCACTTCATTCCGACGGCTTTCGAGTTCAGTACGCACCGATTCAGTATCACAAGCGTCAAGGCAGGAGCAAAATTCATCCCGTTCGGGATCCGTGGAACTTCACAATCCTGATTCTTCGCATCTGTCTGTTCTTCAATCCACTTCGTGTATTCGCGCCTCTGTTTCTGTTCTTTTTCGGCCTCGGAACCGGAGTGCTCGTGTACAGCAAAGTCTACACCCCTCAGGTGATGGATGTTACGGTGACTGTGCTCTATTTCGTCTCGATACAGATGCTCGTCTTGGGGATGTTGGGCGATGTGATCGTTCGTCGGAATCGAGGGTAACGTGCGGTTCTCCTTTCTCAACCCGCCGGACATCGAAGGTCGCCTCTATATGAAAGAGCTGGGACGCTGTGGCAGGCTCTCTGCGGCGGGCGAACTGTGGCCGCAGACCGGACTGGCCTCTTTGGCAGCCGTTGCTCGTCAGTCTGGCGCATCCGTTCAACTCCTCGATGCCATGGCACTCAGATGGACACCTTCACAGACGGCGCAATGCATTCGTGCTTTTCAACCGGATGTGCTTTTCGTTCATGTTTCCACCCCCACATTCAACAGTGACCGAGACTTCTGTGCAGAGCTCATCAGAGAAGTCCCGAATGCGGTTCTGGTCGTTGTTGGCAGTCATGGTTCCGCGTTGGGAGCGGAAATGCTCAAAGACTTTCCAGCCGACTATGTTCTCGTTGGGGAAGGGGAACAACCCATCCGGCAGTTGGCAGAGAGCGCAACGAACTGTCTCATGCCCGTGGGACACTTTCGGGGCTCAGCACGTGCTGACACTCAGGATGTTTCCACACTTCCGACTGGACTGCGTTGGCTCGACTCCGAAGGCGGAGCTCTCAGTTCAGGAGATACGGGCTTCCTATTGAATCTTGATGAGCTTCCTTTTCCTGCCCGAGACTTGCTTCCCAACAACCGATACAGAATGCCTTTCTTCGGAAGGGAGTCCTTTGCCACTCTGATTTCATCGCGTGGATGCCCCTACGGATGCAGTTTCTGTCGCGCAGGAGTGTCCTGGGGCAAGCGTGTCCGCACTCGAAGTGTGCCAAACGTGATCGAGGAACTTCGACATCTGAGCGAACAGCATCACATCAGAAATGTTGTCTTCATGACCGACTCGTTCACGTTTGACCGACAGTGGGTATTGGATCTCTGCGAGGCCATGGATCGTGATGTTCCCGGCCTTCGCTGGATCTGTAACAGCCGCGTGGACGCTGTGGACGAGGAGATCCTGGCCGCAATGAAGAAGGCAGGCTGCCTGCTGATCTCCTACGGTCTGGAATCTGGAAGCCAGAGCATCCTCGACAGTTGTCGCAAGGGGATTTCACTCGATGATTCCAGGCGAGCCATCCACTTGACCCGACGAGCAGGAATTTTGGCTTTCGGCTACTTCATCCTGGGGCTTCCGGAAGAGACTTGGGAGACGGTTCGTCAAACGATAGACTTTGCGCTGGATGTTGAGCCCGACTACGCGCTCTTCCATATCGCCACTCCTTTCCCGGGCACTCGGCTGTTTGATGAGGCGGTGGAGAAGGGGTTGTTACTCAATCAGGATTGGGACTTGTGCGATGAGGAGACGGCAGGTATACTCAGAACGGTCGCATTATCGGCGGAGGATCTCGCCAAGGCGAGAAGAATCGCAATGAGAGAATTCTATCTACGTCCCAAAGTCATAGCAAGAGAACTCACGCGAACTGCTTCGGTGGGCAGCATCGTTTCCAGAACTGAGGCAGCGGCGAGAATGTTGCTGAATTGGGCAGGCAAGAAACATCCATGTAAGGGGTTGACTCGATGACCGAAAAAGACAAGTCAGCAGTAATCAAAGCGAAACTTCAGGACATCAAGGATCTGCCATCCTTGCCGTTGGCGGCGGACAGCATCACCCGTGCTGTCCTGGATGACAAATCCACCGCTCAGACCATCGCAACGGCGATCTCAAAGGATCCGTCCTTTGCCTCTCGGATTCTTCGCGTGGTGAATTCAGCCTACTATGGTTTCTACAGACAGATCACCTCGATCAAGGAAGCGGTGGCTCTTCTGGGAACAAACGAGATCAGGATGATGGCCATGGCCATTACCGTCTACGATCTTTTCAAGGCCAAAGAAGCCACTCGATTCAACCGAAAGAATCTCTGGATGCATGGTGTTGCCGTTGCCTATATGGCGGACTACCTTCAGCGGACACTCCGAAAAGGCCTTGATGAAGCTTACGTGGCCGGCTTGTTGCACGACATCGGCAAGATTGTTCTGGATCAGTTCTTCCCTGAGGAGACGCACGAGATTCTTCAGCTTTTCGAGAGTTCGGAGATGAGCTATCTGCAGGCCGAGCGCGAAGTGCTTGGTTTGGACCACGGAGAACTGGGGTACCTTGTGGCGGAACGCTGGAACCTTCCCGCGGAGATCACGGTTGGCATCCGGTATCATCACGCCACAAGCGGAGAGATTGTCGTGGAACCTGCCGCAGCGATTATTCATCTCTCTGATTACTTTGCATGGCAGATAGGATATGTGGGAAGTCCCGACGATCCGCCCGAGAGCAGTCACCTGAGTGAGAGCCTTCAGGGGCTGGGACTCGATGAGGAGAGACTTGAAAGCCTCATGGGTACCCTGAGAGAAGGATTCAAGAAACTGGAGGCTTTCCTGGCAGCCAACTAGAGGAGAGCATTGAGATGGACACTTCGACACCCAGTCTATCCGAAAGACTCGAATACTTGCAGACGATCTTTTTGCTGATTGAGTCATCTCTCAAGCAGAACAAGACTCCGGAGCTGTCTCCAGAGAACTGGGGTGAGATGAGAGATGCTCTGGGTGCCGTGCTGCAGATCACTCAAAGACCGGGTTCACTCCAGGAACGTCTGCAGCAAGTGGAGAAGGAACGGGATGTCGTTCGCGAACTGCTCGAAGTGACCAACCTTCGGATGGAGCAGCAGGTGGATCAGTTGTCACTGCTGCGTCTGATCTACGATGTTGTGGCGCAGGCTGTACTGCTCAACGATCCCTTTCGTTTTCTGCTTCAGCAGATTGTGACCGTCACAAACGCCGAGAATGGTTCCATCATGCTCCTGGATGAGAGCAAGGAAAAACTGATTCTGCAGGCGGCAGCGGGAACCAAAGACTTTGCTCCTCAAGGCGTGTGTTTCAACGTTGGGGAAGGCATTGCCGGACTGGTCGCACAACGAGGTCAGGCACAAGTCATCTCGGACACGCTCAAAGATCCCATCTATAAAGGCTTGGGACACCATCAGGAATCCATCAAGTCCCTGATCTGTATGCCACTGATCTGCCATCGGGAAATTCTCGGTGTGCTGAATCTGAGTAGTTCCCGGGTGGATGCCTTTAGCCAGAACATGTACCGCTTTCTACAAGTGGTCGCCGGATATCTTGCCATGCTGGTTATAGAGACACGCGAAAACACATCAGAGGCGTAAACCGATATCCTTTTCCTCTACTGGCTGCGGAGTCCAGTCCTGTCCTTGCATTCAGATCTTCTACAAAGAAAAACCTCTCGTGAAGAGAGGTTTATTTGCCGGTTATTTTGAACAAGCCTCTTGCGAGGGTGCTCTTGCTCTGGGTCGGCTGCCCTTCGCGTCTTTCCTTGTTATGGAAAGAACCGCA
>JAKQFZ010000194.1 GCA_029558215.1 Candidatus Omnitrophota bacterium | reverse complement strand
CACCGCCATCGAGATGATGGCAACCGAAAGAAAGAGTTGATTGGTCTTGGCGTCGAGAAGACCCGCTTCCAAACCGAGCTTGCCCAGGACGAAGGAGAATTCGCTGAACTGAGCAAGGGCGAGACCGGTAAGCACCGAGACTTTGAGCGAGTGCCCGAAGCCTCGAGTAATGAGACCGGTAATCAGAGTCTTACCGACCACGATCACCGCCACACAGGTCATGATCAGAAGCGGCTGCTGGATAACCACCCGGAAGTCGAACATCATGCCGATGGACACGAAGACCACGCAGTTGAAGAGCTCTCGGAATGGCATGGTCTCTGCCAGAGCCTGGTGGCTGTACCGAGATTCGGACAGAACCAGACCGGCGGCGAACGCACCCAGAGCCATGGAGAGTCCGGCTTCCGCTGTGAGCAGAGCCGCTCCAAGGCAAATCACCGCGATGGCGACGATGAAGGCTTCACGGTTCATGGTCTGGGCGACCTCCCGAAGAAGAACCGGAAGGACATACTTGACCACTACGAAGGAGACCGCACCGAAGGCGAGAAGCTTGCCACCACCAACCAGGATGTCGTTCAAAGCGATTTCACGACCACCGAGGAAGGGGATAACAAGAACCATGGGCACGATCATCAGGTCCTGGAAGATGAGGATGGTGAGCGAGTTGCGACCGTGAGCCGAACCCAACTCATTCTTGTTGTCCAGGAGCCTCAAAACAAGAGCGGTGGAGCTGATCGAGAGCGACATGCCGATGAAGATGGCAAAGGGCAGAGACAGTCCGTAGAACTGCGCGCCGATGACCACCACAGCAATGGTGAGCCCGACCTGCAACGCACCACCGATAACGAGAAACTGCCACATTCGCTTGAAATGAGGCAGTGAGAACTCCATGCCGAGGGTGAAGAGAAGCAGCACGATGCCGATCTCGGCAAGAGTTTCAATGACATGGACGTCGGTTACGAAACCGAAGCCATAGGGACCGCAAGCGACCCCTGCAGCCAGAAATGCCAGAACCGTCGGAAGCCGACCTGCCCGAAAGAAGACGAGCATCATGAACAGGGCGGATACGAAGATTGCCAGCAGGTCCAGCAAGACATGGTTGTAATGCATGTCCAGCCTCCTGTCTTTCGCTAAAGGTTAAGGTTAAGAGCGCCCACAAGGAACCAGCGCAAGACAACCGCACCCAGGTCCGCAGTCGCGGAGAAAAAAGCCTGGGAAAGTGCTGTCTTAAGAAGTCTTAGAGGTTTTTGCCTCGAAATACTGGTGTTGTGGAGTTGATATCTTGTTTTTACAAAAGAGACTCTGTTACTACCAAATCTCTTGAAAGTCTTTGATCACATGAAGTAATGAAAAGAGATATCAGGGGAA
>JAKQFZ010000190.1 GCA_029558215.1 Candidatus Omnitrophota bacterium | reverse complement strand
TTGCCCACTCCGCCCTTGCCACTGGCAACGGCAAGAACGCGAGCCAAATTGTCTGCCCGACGAGGGCGATCCAGAGACGTGGGAACATGCGCTGGCGGGAGTATCCCCTGTCGAAGATGATCCACAATCTCCTGCTGGGAGAATCCTGCCTTGAGCCAGCGATGGATCGCCGAGAAACGCTCGACATGTTCATCAGTGAAGAGCGACTGATCGGCCTTCTGGACTTTTTCGGGAAGCATGTCCCCAAAAAGTGTCTCGTAGTACCGGACTTGGCTCTCTTCCAGTCCGGCTTCCTTAGCCACTTCACGCAGAGTCAGATGGCTCCGCCCCTTGGTTGATTTTCGATCTTCCACCGTTCGGATCTCCGTGCCGAGCTCGCCCCGTCCCTTGGGCACTCGACTCTGTCTTCAGCACCAACCGGCACTTGGTTTCGACTTCATCGCCGAATCCATTTCCGGATTCATTCCTGCTCGTTGACAGGTACTCCACCGTGAGCACCTTCTCCCAGACACCGGTTGCGAATCTCTCTCCTGTTCCCCAAGGCCGTCAATGATTCGCTTCATCTCACGCAGGGCGCATCCCCTGCTTGTTCTGACGCCGGGATTCTTTCAATGCCTTGCGAACCGACTGAAGCACTTCGTTGATCACGAAAGGCTTGCGGATGCATTCAATGGCGCCGGCGTCCAGACACTCTTTGATCTCTTTCTCCGCGGCGAGCCCCGTCACGATGATGACAGGCACCCGCCTGAAACTTTCCTTGATTCCTTCCAGGACTTCGAGTCCATCACGATGGGGCATCCGAATGTCAAGCAGAACGAGGTCTACGTTCCCATCAAGAATCTTCTGTAAGCCTTCCACACCATCACAGGCGTTGTCAACCTCATAACCTTCTTCTTTCAAAACCCCTTCAAGCGTCTCGCGAATGTGGGACTCATCATCCACAATGAGAATGCGTCCCTTGTTGTCAGCAGAGCGCTGTATGGTCGTCGGAGTGCTCTTGAGCAACTCCGACTGGATTTCGCGAATCTGCGCCGACTGGCTGATCGGAAGCATCAGCGTGAATGTCGTTCCAACACCTACTGTGCTTTCGACGGACATCTGTCCCCCGTGGGTTTCGATGATTTTGTGTGATACGGCCAGCCCGAGTCCCATACCTTCACCCTGTTTTTTCGTTGTGAAAAACGGGTCAAAGATGCGATGGAGATGTTTTTGGGGTATGCCTCGTCCCGTGTCCGAGAAACGGACTCGAATGAACTTGCCGTCCTCGCTCTGATCTGCCTTTACCGTGATCTCACCGCCCTTTTGCATTGCCTGCTGAGCATTGACAAAAAGATTCAGCAGGACTTGATCGAGTTGGTTGGGATCCCCCAGAATCAGGGGCAGATTGTCGGGGAAGTCCGTGTTGACCACGATATCCGCCAAGGCAATGCGGTTTTCGACCAGAGCCAGCGACCGCTCCACAACGCACTTGATCGACACGGGTTCCGCCTGCGGATCTGTTGGACGCGCAAAGCCCATCAAATCAGCGATTATCTTCGCGATGCGCTTGGTCTGTTCAATGATGATTCGATAGCCTTCAACCTGATCCTGTTCGGTTGCTTTGCGCTGCATGATCTGTGCCTTGGCAGAGATGACTGCCAAGGGATTGTTGATTTCATGCGCGGCACCCGCGGCCAGAGTTCCGATGGAAGCCAAACGCTCCGAATGCTGCAACTGCCGTTGCGTTTCCTCGATCTGGCGACTGAGTCGAGCCAGGGATTCCGTCTGGGTCGAAGCACGCTCCATCAAGACGGATCGCTCCAGAGCTGAAGCGGCCACCACCGCCAGATTCTCCAGAGCCATCTTGGCCAAACCCATCGGAATGGGTGAACCTTCATAGTCAATGATCATCTGACCGATGACCCGTTCCTGGGTCACCAAGGGAATCGCGAGCAGGGAGGATGTCTGAATTGTTTTCAGCATCTCATCCCCCACCTGATAGCCGTCTGTCGCCCCCAGCAGTGACGCCTCAACTAGGTTCACCGCCTCACTGCTCAACTCACTGGTGACCGGAGCCAGGACTCCGCCCCGAATCGGCCAAGCAATCTCTTTCGGTGGTCGATCCTGAGACAGGACAATTCCATAGACCTGCTCATCCGATTCATCCAGGTAGAAACACATAGCGGTTCGTGTTTCGAGAGAATTCTGAATCGAAGCGGCGATGATTCGCACCGTCTCTCCAGGCAGGCTGTAAGGTGTTATCTGACGGAGAATGTGTTTGGTCGCATCCAGTGCCTTGCGTCGTACTTCCAGTTCGCGGTTCTGGTGATCGAGTTCGACGTTCAGCCGCCCAAGTTCTGCATTGGCGCGTCGAACTGCCGACAGATAAACTTCGGTTGGACACATCTCCAGACCAAAAAGATCGCCAAACTCTTCCAACCGTTGAAGAACTTCCTTGGCTATTTTGTCAGATTCCTTCTCAGCAATGCCCAGGGAAGAGAGGACAGAAGAGTAGACGGAATAGGCACATCCATTTCCACTGGCACCGATGTGATTGAGATGACAGAGACTGTTTGCCAGACGGACGATGGTGGGAAGATTCGGAACGGATCCGACGCTGACTTGCACCGGCTGATGATGGAGCCAGATGGCATCCACAAGACTGTTGGGAAGCACCCACTTCTCGGTCAGGAGCCGACCGACTTGCGTATGACCGATACCGATCAGGTCTTCCTCAACATCAAGCATATTGCCACGCGTTTCGCGAACCGTCTCCAACACCATTCGAAATTCTTCCTCAGCATGCGCCAGGAGCACTACTTTTCCGATATCATGAAGAAGACCTGCCATGAAGGCTTCATCTGGCTGCGGATATCCGTAGCGTTTGGCAATGAGACTGCTTGCCAGTGCTACCGCCGCACAATGACGCCAGAAATCCGTCAGGTTGAACATTTCATAGGAAGCACTCAGGCTCTTCTCAGAGGACTTGAATAGGTCAAAGACCGAGAGAGACAGCGCGGCGTTGCGAACCATCCGAAAGCCCAGCACCGAGATGGCTCTTTGAAGTGTTGACACATTTTCGCGACAGCCATAGAACGGGGAATTGGCGAGTTTGAGGATCTTTGACGCAAGTGCCTGATCGGATTGAATCAGGCGTGCCAGATCTGATCCATTGGCGTTGGAGTCCTCTGACGTGAGCGTCAGAATACGCGTCGCGACGGACGGCAACGTGGGGATCTCTTCTACACCGGCGATTATTTTTCGGATTTCAGCTGATCGCATTATATAGAATTCCTTAATGTTACTTCATAAAACTTAAAGCTTTTTTTGAGCGAATGTCAAGTAAAAAGTGCCTAAACGGGTACTGGCTCAGTTGTGGCGGTAATACAGCCAAGATATCCTATGGAAGCAAAGCGGAGTCCCTTCGGCTGCGCTCAGGGCATGCTTCGGAGCAACGCTACCGAAGCCCGATGCCTGGATGTTTCCGCTTCGGTAGCGTCGCAGACGAGACTGATACGCACACAGCTCGCTTGATCAGGGTTCATCCAGACGATATAGTGTCTGAAAACCCTGGAGGCGATTGGCATGACCAACCCGATCCGGATTCTCCACGTTCGGGTGGACGGAGTGTTCGGGGGAGTGGAACGACTCATCCTGGACTACTTTCGGTTGTTGAATCGGCAGAAATTCATCTCGATTCTGGCACCCATGGTCAACAGAGCTCTTCTCGCCCAAGGGGCTGCTGCGCTTGGAATTGCAGTTGAGTTTGTCCCGATGCGTTCAAGGTTTGACTCAAGTGCCTCAAGGCGACTGGAAGAGATCATCCGCGAGAGAAAAATCGATCTGGTGATGGCTTACGGGATACGTGCGGACTTGACCGTTTCGCAAGCCACGCAGAGAACCGGAACTCCTTGGATCTCCAATGTTCAGAATCTCATCTACAACGATTACTCGAATCCGGTTCAGGGGCGGATATTCTACTATCTTGACCGTTGGATTCTGAGAAAGGCGGACGCCGTCACTCTCTGTGCCAGGTATATCAAACCTCCTCTGAGTAAAGGACTCTTCAAACTTCACAATCTGGTGCACGTCCCCAATGGAATCAGTTTCTCAGATCCTGATCCCAAGAGCGACTCAGATCGTCTTAGAGAGAGCATAGGACTGTCAGAGAACGCACAGGTCATTCTTTGCGCCGGTCGTTTGGAACACGTTAAGGGACAGAGACTTCTGATCGAAGCTGTTCCCTTTCTTAAAGATAAGTTTCCAGATGCTGTGGTGCTTCTTGCCGGAACTGGTTCCGAACAAGACAGGCTGGAGTCTCTTTCTAAACGACTCGGCGTTTGTGAGCATGTGCGGTTTTTGGGTTTCAGAAATGATATGCCTGAACTCCTGCGGCTCGCGTCGGTGTACGTCTGTCCATCGCTTCATGAAGGAATGCCCTTCTCAGTTCTGGAAGCGATCGCTCAACGGGTTCCGGTCGTGGCAACTAGTGTCGGTGGAATCCCTGAGCTGCTTGCGGAGTGGTCGCCGCAGAATCTCGTTGCGTCGAGGCATCCCAATCTGCTTGCCCAGGCGGTCACAAGAGTTCTGACCAGTCCAGATCAGGCAAGGGAGATGGCTCAGAGAGGTCTCGAATGGCTTCAGTCAAGGTACCGTTGGGATGCGGTCATGCCAAGAGTTGAACAACTCATCGAGAGCGTTGCAGCGGGCAAGGGGATCCCGCCGGAGATACGATTCGAGGAGTGAGGAAATAGGCGAGGTGGGATTCGAACCCACAAGCGGTTTCCCGCGAGGGATTTTAAGTCCCTCGTGTATACCGTTCCACCACTCGCCCTCAAAGCGACTGACTTCGGACTGAACATAGGATAGTTTCAGCCCTGAATAAGTCAAGCGAAACGGTGCTGTCACTGGGGTTACAGTCCTGCCCTTGCTTCGTTTGTGTCAACCCAAAGACCTGATGTTCAGCTCACTTGCTCAAAGTCACCGGATGCCCGGATCGAACAGACTCTTCGATGGCAAGAATCGCCTTTGTGACCGCAAGCCCTTCCTTGGCTCCCACCATCGGTTGTTTGTTTTCGACAATGCAGTCCGCGAAATGACGGATGCTCTCCGCCGCAAAGCCGCCAGGCTTTCCATAGACAGTAGGCAAGACAAAAACGTCTGGATATGTGGCTTCGGTCGCCGTGTATTTCTGAAGCATCCGGTGGTGACTGCCATCAATGTAGATAGTGCCTTCGGAGCCAAGAATCGAGCATTTGAGATCGATAATGTTTGGAGTGCTCTCCGAGAGAATCCAACCGTTTTCCAGCATGGCGGTTCCTCCCCCTTCAAACTCCAAAATGCAGCAGTAATAGTCCGGCGTTGTAATTCCTTTGCTGGCAAGCACTTCAGAACGCGCTACGGAATAAACGCGCTGCAATGGCTTGCCAAACAGCCAGAACAGTGTATCCAGACTGTGACTTCCGATGAACCACATCACGGTGGATTTTCCCGACCAGGAGAGCATCTTCGTCGGGACGAAAATCGTGTCATTGAGTCGGTAGGAAATCATCTGCACTTTGCCCAGCTCGCCCTTGTCTATTGCATCCTTTGCCTTGTAGAACGGTGGACTCCATCGGTTGTGGAAATCCACCATGAACTTGCCTTTTGACCGAGACGCCAAGTCCGAGATTCGGATACAGTCTTCCAGCGTCGTTGCCATCGGTTTTTCCACCAGCACGTTCTTGCCCGACTCCAACGCGGCCAGCGTCGGCTCGAGATGCGCAAAGTCCGGAGTGATGATGCTGACGCTGTCCACGTCGTCCTGCTTCAACAGTTGGTGAAAGTCCTCTGTCGCGAATGGAATACCGTACTTTTCTGCCACCGAACGGGCTCGCCCGATATTGGCATCGCAGACTGCTGTCACCTGCGCGAAAGGGTGATCCTGCAGCACTCGAACGTGGAATTCTCCCCATCCACCAACGCCGATAATTCCAAATCGTGTCTTGGTCATCTCATAACTCCTCTATTCCATCTTGTCATCAGGTCAAGTTCCTGGATCCCCAGATCGCTGAGTGCAGCGTATGAGGTTGTGTCTTCTATCAGGGCACAGAGAATCCGCGCATAGCCCTAGAGCCAACTGACCGTGAAATCACCCAACTGGTTTGTCTTCCATTGTTGAGGCGTCTCTGCTGTCGTTTGAAGAATTCTATCATACTGAAATGGGTGGCAAGTAAAAAGAATCACCTGCGTCTGTTCGCTCAAACGAAGAAGCAGCTGGGCAATCAGATCAAGGCGCTGATCGTCCGTGTTAGCAAACGTATCGTCAAGGACCAGGGGGATTCGCTCTCTGCCCTGCGTGAGAAAGGTTCCAATGGCGACACGAAGAGCAAAATAAACCTGTTCGATAGTACCTCGGGACAACCAGGAACCATCCAGAGACTCATCGTTAGATCCAATAACATGTATCGCAGTCAGTTCTTTCTCAAGTTGGATTTCCTTGTAGCGTCCAGCAGTGACTTTGGAGACCAAATCGGCGCAAAGTCTCCCCATCTCTGGTGCAAAAACCCGCTCGTGGAAATCCCGTGCACTCTCATCTATAACCTTCATCGCCAACAGGACAGCATCCTGATAGTCCCTCAACCGGTTAAGATCGGCGTTTGCCAACTCCAGTTGTTCGTCAACGTCCGCCAAACTTCGCACACTGTCCGAAAAAGCTTTTTGCTGACCTTCCTCGTGGGCAACCTCTGCGCGAAGCGACTGGATTCTCTCCTTCTGACGCGAAAGATCCTGGCCGACAGTCTGAAGTGCTTTGGGATCGGGAGCACAGGGCGCGGGTTTCGCATCCAGAACCAACAGGCGGCTCACGATCTGCCTTTCTTCTTCCGCCAGTCCCGCTTCGCTGGTCTCGCCAACAAGCAACTGCCTCTGCTGCTCCAGGTTCTCAATCTGTTGCTCAATATGAACCAGTCTGTCTTTCTCTGCACAGACTTCATTGAACTGCTCGGGCGTTTCGACTTTGGCTTCGAGAAGAACAGCAGCCACTTTCTTGTTCAAAGTCTCCATCTCGGTCTGTGTTTCACTGATTTGCTGCGTCAGCTCTCGCTGCTTTGCCTTGAGATTGTCGCGCTTCTGGCAGTTCTCTTTTCTCGCCAGATACTGCTGACGCAGTCGGAGAAGGGACTTGTCCTGAAACGGTTCGTCCTTTGCCACGATCTTGCATTGCATCAAATAGTCCTGAATCTGACTTTGTGCGCTGGTGAGTTCCTGTTCGTGTCGGCCAGACTCATTGAGCAGGTGTTGAAGAAGCGTCTGATGGTTTTCCAACTCTGACTGGTGGCTACGGTAGAGTTGGAACAACTCCCGCAGTTCCTTGAGATTTGACACCGAAGCATTCGACAACTGCTGCTGTCGTTCTTTTTCAACCTTCGCCAGTTCCACCTCCGCAGTCCGAAGCGTTTCCTGCTCCAGAATCAGCTGCTCGGCGTCCCCTTTCATGACCAGACGAAATCCCAAATTCGAGAAAAGAAAGCCGGCCACACCTGCGGTAACACCCCAAATGATGGCAGGCACGAATTCTCCCCCAGGCGCAGCCTTCAGCGCCGCGACGATGATGAACAGAAAGAGACCCGCGCCCAGGGCAATCCAACGAAAGCCCCCCTTCTTTCCGGCGATGCGCGCCTGCGTCTTGCTGACCTGCTCGCGGCGCAACGCGACCTCACGCTCCAGTGAGGAAGCCTGATCATAGCGGGCAAGTTGTTGTTCGAACGCCAGTGGATCCTTTCCCAACTCCCCTGTGAATCCTTTGAGTCGCTGACTGAGAGCGTTGATCTGATCTTCGAGACGCTTCTGCGTCAGTCTACTCTGGGAAATCTTGCCCTCCAGCAAATCCAACTCCGTCTCCGCACGTTTGAGGGCATTTTCCAGAACATCCATCTGCTCGATGTCTTTCTCTGACAATTTGGCGAGGTGCTCGGTCTCAGACAATCGATCATTGATGGCTGACAGTTCAGCGTCCAGCGAGGCAAGTTGGCTCTGATACTGTGCAAGGCGTTGTTGGACACCCTTGAGTCTGTCAGCGTTGACAAAAAGCTCATCCCGACGGTGACAGGGAACGTTTCGATAGCCGTCCAACTGCTGGGCGATTGCCCTGGCCTGGTCGATCTCCCTTCCAAGCGTCTCCAACTGGCCGATGGTGGCACGAACCCGCGCCTGTTGAAGTGCCAGCCCTCTGACCTCGAGTTCCAGACAAGCCCGATCGGCTTCTGCCAACTGGTGTTTCAGAATCTCGATACGTTCCAATGCGGTGATGCGCTCTTTTCGCTTGGCGCAGATTTCCTCTCGTTCGCGCTGCAGCGTATTGACTCTTTCCTGTGCTTCCCAAAGGGGCTTTGAGGAAGCGCGTTCCCCTTTGCCGATCGTATCAGAGGCCTTTTTCAGCTTCTCCAGCGCCTTCTTGTAGCCCGTCTGGAATTCTCCCGAATCGGCAATCTTGCGAATCTCGTCACTGAGTTCCTGGCCGTTCTCAAGACGATCCACAAGCCCTTGAGCAAGAAATGCGATGGTTCGGAAAGTGTCGCGACTAATGCCCAAGAGATTCTGAGCGAGGAGCACGTCCTGCCCCTTTTTTTCAACGGGGAACTGCCCTGTGACGTCTTCACCCGTCACCGCATTTCGGATGCGAAGTGTCCGTGCAGCAAAATCGCGATCCAGTTCATAGTGCGTCTGCTCATCTGTTGCGATTCTGAGTTTCGCTGAATAACGGTCGCCATTGAGTGGCTGAAACCTTTTGTAGGCAGCCCTCTCTTCGTCGCTGCGCAACGGTGGGAAACCGTAGAGACACCGGAACAGACACTCGGCAAGCGTTGATTTGCCCGCTTCGTTCGGAGCGACGAAGACATTGAGACCCTGTCCGAACTCAAACTTCACATTCGAGAGATTCCCAAAACCACGAATAAGCAAGTCTTCAAATATCATGGTTTTCGCACCTCATTGCGCATGAAGGCGTCGATTCCCAGAAGCAAAGCCAGACGAGTTCTTCGCATGTCCTCTTCCGCCAGACCGCCTTGTTCAACTTGGACTTTCATCCTTCGCACGAACTCTCCAAGAGCGTCACGGCGGCTTGCCAGTTGTCCAAGATCATAGGGAAACTCCGTCTGATCCTGTATCTGAAGGAAAAATGCCACATCCCTGACCGCCTCCCGTATTTCGTCTACACGCAAATCCAGCCCCGAGTCAATCTCCCCTCGAAGAATTACCTGCACGGTCTTCTTCGACCAGTTCCCTGCCTTGGCCAGTGCCTGAATCTTTTGCTCGATTTCCTCTCGTGTGCTCACCCCCTTGCAGTCGAGTGTGACTTGGTCATTGCCGTACTCAGCAAGGAGCACTTTCTCGATCCGGTTTCCCGCCTCACTGACCTCAACGAGAAGGGCGATTTTATCGTCGCTGTCAGAGCGATCCAGGCACTCAGGACAGCCCGGATAGCAGCCTTTGGGATTGTGTTCATCGCTGGGAATACAGCGAAAACTGTGGTAGTGCCCAAGCGCTACATAGTGGGCACCACACTCCAGAAGATCCTTCTCGTCAAAAGGGAACCAGGCATCCTGCTCATACTGTGGTGGCATGGACTGAATGTCCGAGCCATGAAAGAGCACGACATGGAGATTGCCATCCTTCGGAATTCGGTAATTCTGCAGATAACGGTTGTTGTCCTGAAAGGCTGTGTTGGCAATGCCATGCACCGTGAGGCGGTGCTCTGGGACGGGCACTGTCTCGAAAGTATTCGTCCTGAATACATGAACGTTCTCAGGCCATTTCTCGAGAAGATACGGGGAATCCTTCAGGCACGGATCATGATTACCGGGTGCGATGAACACTTTCTTTGGTGCCAGCGCGCTCAGCTGTTTCTTGATGAAGTTGAGCGTGTCGGGGGTGACATACTCATGCTCGAAGATGTCTCCCACAAGCACCAGCAAATCGGCTCTCTCTTTCACCGTCTGACACAGACGCCCGAACAGCTGTCGAAGCCCACGCCGGCGAACCTCTCCCTGCTGTCCCAGCCACCTGAAAGGCATATCCAGATGAATGTCGGCAGTATGTAGAACTTTGACCATCTCATGCCCCTCAAATCTCTGATGTGTAGACTAATATATCAGCAATATCATAACGGGACAACGGATTTGCGGCATGAGTGTGGTAGCAAAGTTGCAGTTGTAGACTGGAGTCCCCGACTCCAGGATTCGGTAAAACGTATCCTGCCTGCGAGTAACAGCCCAAGGAAGGCAGTCCAACGCGCTATAGATCCAGTTGGGTTCTCGCTTCCGCCAAAGGAATGGTCTTCGTTTCTCTGGCGCGCGTTTCCAGATACCTGATCAAATCGCTGTTCTGGCGCGTGAGCTCAATTTCACGGTTGAAATCGTCTATTTCTGCAAGGATGAACTCCGTTCCGTCTTCGGAGCGAAGAACAAGGTTTTCATGCTTGGCTTGTTCCAACAATCCGAAAAGCTTCCGAGAACGCTTGGGTATATTCACGGTTCTCATATCTTGAACTCCTTGTCTCTGATGGAAAGACAACTCCCTCGCTTCAGACCTACGGCTAGAATCTTGACCTGCTTTGCTCCAACATCCACATCATAGAACACGCGGAACCTATCCACACGTAACTCCCATTCTGCAAGCAGCGTAGGGTGGAACGAGTCTGCGAGTTCCACCTTCTTCCAACGCTATCACATTCCTCAGCGATGCGGTTGTCAACCATCCATCCTGTTACTTCCGTAAGACTTGCGCGCCCATAAATGCAGAATGGCATCGGTGATATCTGTATGCAAGCGAGATCATCCGACCGGTGAAAACATTCGGAGTGGTGGAACTCGCAGACTCGTTCCACCCTACTCGACTAAGGTTAGCGCTTATGGGCGAAGGGGGGATTTGCCTGCCTTTTGAACCGTTCTGGTCTCCGTCAAATCTTCACCGACGGTACCGAGCGTTCGCATGCACTTTCGATCTCGAAGAATTCCTCTTTCTGGAAACCGAACAACGTGGCGACGAGATTGGAGGGGATGACTTCGATACGTGTGTTGAGGTCTCGCACGTTGGCGTTGTAGAAGCGTCGCGCGGCCTGGATGCGGTCTTCCGTGTTCACCAGTTCGTTTTGCAGATGGAGATAGTTTTGGTTGGCCTTCAAATCTGGATACTTTTCCACGACCACCAGAAGAGACCTGAGTGAGCCTACAAGTGCATTCTCGTCCTGTGCCTGTGTCTGGGGCGACCCGGTGGAAGCAACGGCACGACTGCGTGCCTGGACAACCCGCTCCAAGACGTCCTTTTCATATTGAGCATAGCCCCGAACCGTTTCGACGAGATTTGGGATCAAGTCATAGCGTCGCTTGAGTTCGGTATCAATACCTGACCAGGACTCCCGACAGTGATTTCTCAACCGAATCAGGCCGTTGTAAGTGCCGATGACCCAGATCAGTGGAATCAGAACAAAGATCCCCACAACAATGAGAACGGGCATCATATTCTCCAATCGCAGTTCATTCACTTTCTAGTTTCCTTCCTTCATCTGTTTGACAAGGTAGTCCGGCAGCCGATCAAGGATGCCTGAGGCAATCTCCAGCGCCTGTTCGAACTGCTGTACTGAGAAACGCGAGGAACGGTGAACGAGAACATCGCGACCGGCAAACTGAATGGTGAACTGAGGCCGATCCAAAAGAAACTCCATCGTACGCTGGTGGATGACATCGTATGCCCAGCGCCTGTCGTCCGCTTTGACGTAGAATTTCCGACTGAACTCGGCTGACTCAAAGTCAATGTCATCGAAGCCGACGAACTCGGTAATTTTGTCGAAAAACCCCTCAGGACGTATGAACAATGGTTTTAGAACCAGATCACTCCCAACGATGATGGCGGAAAAGCGGTGGTGATGCGTCTGTCGCTGCCCTTTGGAGTTGGTCGAATGGGTCTCATAGTGGTAGTCAAAAGCGAGAATCGGTTTTTCAGACCATGAGCCTCGCATCACATTCTCCGCATACCGATTGGAGCCTTGTCGGAAACACTTGAAATCCGGGTATTGATCATCAATGTTCTTGTGTTTCGAGGGCTCGAATGAAAGCGACTTGGAATGTGCCCATTCCATGAGTTCTTTCCGTCTCTTCCCTGCGAAGTAGGCGCTGAGCACAATAAAGACGATGATGACCAAAACAAAGATGACAAATGGAACAGCCTCCAAGGGTTCAACCTCCAGTGAAAGACACTCTACCGCAGAGGTGTGAGGATGGCAACTTGTGAAATATTGCACAAGTGCTTCTGGGTCCAAAAGTGGCAAAATGCGAAAAAAGTTGACAATTCCAATCGGTTGGTTCTATGTATTACGCCTTCAGATGGGTTCAGTCGGGGCACTTGATGACTGACTTGTGTCGGTCGCGAGGCTTTGACTGAATGGCATCTCTAAGAAGAAGAATCAGTTGTTCTCCTCGAAAAAGGGAGTACACTAACGGATTGAGGAGGCCAGACCAGTGCCCAAGAAAGTTCAGAAAGAAACACTTAACGGCAAGCGACTCAATGAGTTGAAGGAGATGTTACTCAACGAAAAAGCGCTTGTCTTGAAACACAGTGCCAGGGAACTGGGCGGTGAGGGGGGAGTCGCGCATGGTGATATGGCCGATCTGACCACGGAAATAGCCGAGAGAGAACAGTTGCTCCGACTGGCGGAGCATGACCGGGAGCGCCTGCGTCTGATTGACGAAGCTTTGGAGATGGTGGACAACGGCCAGTATGGCACCTGCAATGAATGCGGTGTGGCGATTCCTGAGCCTCGCTTAAAGGCTCTGCCAACAGCAAGCCTTTGCGTGACCTGTCAGGCGACAGTGGAACGTCGGGGATGATTGGCAAGCATACCGGAACGCACTCGTCATTGCCACATGGGCTGAGTCTTGAGTGCAACGGTTGATCCGACTGCCCTTCACCGTACGAGAGATGAGCGTGGCTTCGAGAAGTGGAAACGACTCCAGAGCCACGTCTCTTTTTTGATGTTTTCAGTGGTTCAAAAGAAGGGGGTTCTTTGATGTTTCATCGCAACAGAATCTTGTGGTGCAGGATGGGATTGGCCGTCTTGTTTTGGGCGATTGTTCTTGTGCAGCCCGCCGATGCTGCGGTCTCCATCGAGGAAATCAGTGAGGGGACATTTCCTGCCTGTTACCGAGTTTCCAATGCTTCGGTGGAAGTCTGGGTGAGTCGGGATTTCGGACCGAGGATTCTCCGATACAGCCTTGTGGGAGAAGAGAACCTCTTTGCCGAGCGACCAGACATTGTTCTGAAAAACGAGTGGGGAGCCTACAAACTTTGGGGTGGTCACCGCATCTGGACATCACCCGAAGCCACGCCTCTGACTTTTGCAGGGGACGATCAACCGGTCACACTTACAAAACGTGTCTCCGATGAGGAGACAGTGTTTCAGTTTGTCGGGAGCGCTCACCCTCAGACCCGACTTCAGCAGGAAATCCACCTTGCCCTTGAGCCCGAAGGAACAACGGCAAGAGTCAGGCAACTCATTCGCAATGTTGATGATGAGTCCAAAGAGATAGCTGTCTGGGCTTTGACGATCATGGCACCTGGTGGCAGGGTCTTCATACCCCAACCTTCCCGACAAGGACGATTGACACCTGCCCGTGCCTTGGTGCTCTGGGACTATACCGATCTCAGTGATCCGCGCTGGTCGTTTGGGAAAACGTGGATGCAACTTCGGGCCGAAGATCGCTTCAAGGGAAGACAGAAGATCGGTCTGGGCAATGAATCGGGTTGGCTGGGCTATCTCAAAGGAAAAACCATCTTCACCAAAGTGTTCCCATGGTCGGGGCGCTGGGAAGAGTATCCGGATTTCGGCTGCAATTGTGAAGTCTACAGTGATGGAGGCTTTGTTGAATTAGAGAGTCTCAGTCCTCGAAAGACTTTGGCACCGGGCGAAGCAATTGCCCATGAAGAGGTGTGGCTGCTGCTTCCGGGTGTTGACGCTGGTGAAACCGAAGAGAGTTTGAGTGCTGCCTTGGAAGACCATCTCCCCAGAATCGAGCAAGAGGCTCGTAATCTGATCTCAACGTATTGAGAGTTGATCGAAAGTCGTCTATTCTTGTTTGAACTGCACCAGGGTCATTTCCAAGGAGGCGGTCATTCATGAACGTCGTCATTCTTTGTCCTGATCAACTTCGAGCGGACTATCTTTCCTGCTACGGTCATCCGACCATTGGGACGTCCCACATTGACGCTCTGGCGTCCGAAGGAGTCCTGCTCGAGAGAACCTATTGTGCCGCGCCCCTGTGTGGTCCGAGCCGAATCAGCTTTGTCACCTCAACCCGATTCTCCGAACACAATCATCGAACCTACGGTTCAACGATCAACTTTGGTGTGCCAAACCTGGTGAGTTCGCTCAAGGCCGCAGGATTCCGCACTGCGATGTTTGGCAAGAATCACTGCTTCAATGAAGAGCAGCTGCCATCCATCTGGGATGAGATGGACAACGTCTGCGCTGGCAACTATGACCGTCATCCGAAGTATCAGCGCTCCTTCGATGCCTTTGAACTGGAAGCAGATCATGAGTACAATCTGACTCCAAGACTGACCCGACAGGCAGTGGATTTCCTTCATCGTCAAAAGGATGACAAACCATTTCTGCTTTGGGTCAACTGGCAGGAACCACACCCGGCCTTCACGTGCACGGAACCCTATTTCTCGATGTTCGACCCCGAGTCGCAGCCTCTGCCCATCAAACTCAGCAAAGAGGAATGGAAGCGACGACCAAAACGTCTCTGGCATTGGCATCTCAACAGCTTAGGGGATCAGGCCACTAATGAAGAGATCCGTCGCGCGCGAGCTGCTTATATGGGTCAGGTTCGCTCGATAGACGACGCTGTGGGATCGATCCTGAAGGCGCTTCGAGAATCGGGTCACGATGAGGATACGTTGATCTTGTTTCTTGCAGATCACGGAGAGCTTCTGGGTGACCATGGATCGTTCCACAAAATCGGTGTTTTCTATGATGCTCTGACGCGCATTCCTGTTATCATTCGGCATCCGCAGAATCTCTATCGAGGTATCTTCCATGGTCTGGTTGAGGAAGTGGATCTGGCACCGACATTGTTGGAAGCCTGCGGTATTCGCTGTCCGCTGAGTTTTGTTGGCGAGAGTCTGCACACAAGGCTTCTCAATGGGCAGTTGGAGAAGGAGTACGGACGGGAGACGGCGATCGTAGAGACGGGAACACAGGCGCCAACGTGGCCTGTGCCGTTTGGAGAAAACCAAAAAGCGCCCTTTGCACCGAATCATTTCGGGCCGGGTTCCATGATCTCCGATGGACGTTACAAACTCTCGATCTACTATGATGATCAGATCGAGTTGTATGATCTGAAAAACGATCCGGGTGAACTGACCAATCGTTTTGATGATCCTGAACTGGCCGACGTTCGAACTCATCTGACGGAGACGCTCTGTCGCCGCCTTCTTGGTGTTGGAGTTCGGGACATTGGTCAGATCGTGTGGCCGGAGAGTTATGATGATCCGAGAGATGTCCCATTCGAAGTGGCGGCGTTGCGTCCAAATCCAAGAATCAAGACACCGAAACAATAGGGGTTGAAAGATGCCGAAAGATATTCTTGTTCTCATGCCTGATCAGTTGCGCGCGGATTGGACCGGTTGCGGTGGTTCGACCCACATGCGCACACCGAACATAGACGGACTTGCAGCCCAAGGGGCTTTCTTCAACCGTTGCTATACGCCTTCACCTGTCTGCATGCCTGCGCGCACGTCCTTTCTGAGCGGCATGTATCCACATAACCACGGCCAGTGGCACAACGTTGGAAGGCTAAGGGACGTCGAGGAGACTTTACTGCATCCCCTCAAGCAGCTTGGGTATCGTACCTGTCATGTTGGCAAGAGCCATCTTCATCCTCATGGCAGTGGAAGAGATCTCCGCGACGCCATTCCATTTATGAACGCGTTGGGATGGGATGATGTTCTGGAGTGTACCGGCCCCTGGTCTACTCGGACGACCACTTCGATTCTGACAGACTGGATGAAGACCGAAGGCATCTTCGATCTGTTTATGGAAGACTATGCCAGACGCAAACAGGCCGGCGTGAAGAACCTCTGGCCATCACCTCTTCCCGATGGGAAGCATCCCGATGACTTCATTGCTCGAACGGCCGTGAACTATATCCACGATTCTGACCCATCGGCCCCACTCTATCTTTTTGTTGGTTTCGGGGGCCCTCATGAGCCGTGGGATTCCCCTGTGCGGTTCGACACTTATCAACCCGAGGATATGCCACCACCGTTGCCCCGCGACGGTGTTCCCGACTGGTTGAGCAATCCGGCACGCGATTTTCAGGAGCGCACCACCAGCCACAACCCAAGCGTGACAGAGAACGACTGGGCACGAATACGCACCCTGTACTCCGGACGTGTCGAACACGTGGATAGTTGTCTCGGAGAAGTGCTCAAAGCTTGGTACCAGAAGCGCGGCCAGGATACCTGGGTCGTCTTCTGGGCAGATCATGGTGAGATGCTTGGAGACAAAGCCCATTCGGGCAAATGCGTTTTCTACGAAAGTTCAGTGCGTGTTCCCGCCATCATTCGACCACCACAGGGATGTTCGAGTCCAATCGTCTCCAACGCGCTTGTCGGTCTGACCGATCTTACGGCGACGGTTCTGGACGCCGCGGAATACACATCTTTGAGCCAGAACATTTTTGGTCACTCACTGCTGGGTGTTTTTGAGAACTCCGACAGTGTTGGATCGCCCTATGTCGTCAGCGAGATCGGGCATTCAACCATGATCTTTGACGGGATATGGAAACTGGTCGTTGACTCTCGTGATGAGACACTCCAGTTCTTCAACCTGCAGGCGGATCCGACCGAGTCCCTCAACCTGGCAGGCAAACCCGATCTCTCCGAAGTCGAGAAGCATCTCAGAGCGAGTCTGCGTCACTTCCTGCTCAGAACGCAATACCGACAACACCGCGAGAAGAACGGTTAGCGCGGGATGTCCTGCAGTGTCTGCCAAGCGACGAGACTCTCGGACCGATCGCGCTCCACACATTCGAACCCTGGTATCGTTCGCACTTTTCAACCGCACTTGCAGAGTTCCATGTCAGGGATTATATTCCGGTTTCATATTCTGCAGCCGGTACCCTATGAGATCCCCTTCGGGATGAGAGTCCAGGCTGCAAGAGAGGCACTGAGATGGTGCCAATGAAGAGGAGGAAAGCGGTGAGTATTGTACCTGGAAACGCAATGGCGAATCTGACTCTGGCAAAAGACTTTCTGCCGGCTCGTGTGAGCAGCTGGGACACAAGCGGAAGGAATCGGGACTCCTGGAGAATTGAACCCGGAGAAAGCCGAGTGCTGGCGGAGATTGACGGACCTGGTGTGATCAGTCATATCTGGTTCACTATCTCGTCTCCAGACAAGCATTACCTGCGGAAATTGCTTCTCCGCATTTTCTGGGACGGCGAAGAAAATCCATCTGTCGAATCGCCGGTTGGCGATTTCTTTGGTCTGGGACACTCAAGGCGATTTTCCTATCAGTGTGCGCCTTTCAACACCAGTTCGGCAGTTGAGGGGGAGATTGGGGGTGGCGTCGCTCTGAACTGCTGGTTCCAGATGCCTTTTCGCAGAAAAGCAAAGGTCGTTCTTGTGAATGAGCAGGAAGAGCCAGTCAATGCATTCTACTTCTATGTGGACTATCAGAAACACAAGGCACTGAACGAAGAGACCGTCTATTTTCACGCCCAATGGCGTCGAAACAATCCCTGTGATGGCTGGACGGGAGAAGGCAGTGTCTGGCATTCCGCAGCATGGGGACAGCGCATCGGTGGCGAAGAGGGAGTCAATCTCAGCGATGAGAAGAACTACCTCATTCTTGAAGCCGAGGGTCGTGGTCACTACGTCGGCGTCAATATGTCCATTGACAACCTGTACAAAGGCTGGTGGGGCGAAGGCGACGACATGATCTATGTGGATCGCGACGGACAACGGGCATGGCCACCCGATATGCACGGTACCGGCAGTGAGGACTACCTTTCGCACGCCTGGGGAATGCAGAAGAACGCGCATCTGTACAACGGGCTCTCCTGGGCGGAGCGTGAGTCGGACTACAACTATGCGGGTAAGGTTTGCGTCTATCGCTATCACATTCTTGACCCGATTCCGTTCCAGAAAAACATCCGAGTCTCCATCGAGCATGGAGAAGCCAACGTTCGTAGTGACGATTATTCCTCAGTTGCGTACTGGTATCAGAACGAGCCTCACAAGGCGTTCCGTCCGATTCTTTCGGCGAAATTGAGACTGCCGAATATCTAGGGCAAGAGTGCGTGTGCGAATCCCCCGTGCAAACAGGCTTCGGGGGATTCGCACGACGTGTCCCACGTGATCACGATTAGGCACTTCTGTTGATTTGACAGAAGGCGAAGAGCAATTTCATGAGATCAGCGACACGATTTCGCCGACTCCCTTTGATCCTGCCTCTCCTTGGTTTTGTCTTGGCGACCTTGCTTCTGACATATCCCCTCGCCTTTCGCCTCAGTGATTTCATCAACGATGTGCCTGCCGTGGATCATGGAGCCAACTACTGGAACCTGTGGTGGGCTGAACGCTGGGTCAGTTCATCGGAAACCCAACTGCTTTATACCGATTATCTCTTCCATCCTGAAGGCGTTCCCCTTGTCTTTCATACACTGACGGTGCTCAATGGCCTACTCTCGATTCCCATCCAGAGACTTTTCGGGCTGACGGTTGCCTACAATCTGATTGTCTTGCTGTCTTTTGTCCTGACTGGTCTGGCGACCTATCTTCTGGCTCGGCACTGGGGAGCCGAGCGACTCAGTGGATTTGTTGTTGGCTTGTGGTTTGCTTTCAGCGTGTACCGATTCCATCATTGGGATCATCTGAATCTTCTGAGTACGCACTGGCTGGTGTTCTTTCTCTGGGCGCTTTCGCGTTTTCTGCACAGCGCACGATTGAAGGATGCTTTGCTGACTGGAGTGTTTTGGGCTGCCACCGGACTCTGCTCCTGGTACTACCTTGTGTTTGCCGGGACAAGCGGGGTCTTGTTGTGTGTGTGCGTTGCTCTCAGGCAGGGGCGTGCACTCCAAATCAGACGGTGGCTTCTCGGATGCCTGATCGTGACAGGTGTCTTTCTACTGATCATGAGTCCCTATGTAAGTGCCATCCTCAAAGCCCGCCAGGATGCGCCACCAGACGATCTTTCGTTTGCGGTCTCCGCCTATTTTTCCGTAGATGTTCTCTGTTTGCTGCTGCCTCATACTCTCCTCTCTCCATTTGTGAATCGGGCAGGTCTGTTTGCATTCACAGCAGAATGCCCTGAAGCGATCTTCCCCACGACGACGGTCTTGCTCGCACTCTTGGGGCTGATTCTCATGCCAAAACGCCTTCCGAGGGCGCTGCCGTGGGAGTGGATCGGTATGGGGAGCGTTTTTGCACTTCTCTCTTTGGGACCTTTCCTCAAGGTGGGTGGGTTGGTTCAAATGGGCGAGATGGGCTATGTTCTTATGCCGGGCTATCTTTTCAAGAAGATGCCTATGATGGGATTCTTCAAAGTCTTCGATCGGTTCTTGCTTGTCACACATCTTGGTTTGATGGTTTTTGTGGCTCCATTTCTGGGCTTTCTGATTGCCCGACTGGCAGAATGGTTACGACTTCGACCGACCAGCATCTGGGCGGTTGTGATTGTGCTGAGTGTCGCTCAGGGATGGCACGGCGGCATCTCGATGACCGACAAGAAGCCCTCAGATTTCTTCACTCAGGTGGCTTCCGAGACGGGTGATTTTTCCATCGTTGAGGTTCCATTCGACACAGAGGCCTATCCCTCACACGGTCGCGCCATGTTCCACCAGACCATCCATCACAAGCGCACTATCAATGGTGAAGTTTCACGTCCCCCCAAGAGTCTGCACACTCGGCTTGAGCGAAATCTTGTTATCTCGTTGTTGAAGAAGTACTATGAAGTCGAGCAGTATCCTGTCTCAGAAGAGGATCGCGTACGATTTCTCGAAGATGCGCACAGTCTTCGGCTTCGTTATGTCGTGCTGTACCCCGAGCGACTGCGAATCGGCTATGATCAAACGCTTGAGGAATTTCTGGTTGGTACACTCAATGGCACAATGGTCTATACCGAGCCAGGAATGCGGGTATTCAGGATTGAGTGACTTGACCTGAGGAGGCATTATGAAACCTAACATCGTCTTCATCCTGGTTGATGATATGGGGTATGGTGACTTCAGTTGTATCAATGGCGGGCTGTCCCAAACTCCATCTTTGGATCAACTCATGACGGAAAGTGTCTGCTTCTCACAGCAATACACCGCATCGCCGGTCTGCAATCCATCTCGGGCATGTCTGATGACGGGGCGCTATCCACATCGAACCGGCTCCATAGATACATTGGAATGGCGTGGTTTGGAGCGATTGGCACTGCGCGAGACAACTCTGGCGCAGGTGTTGAAGAATGCCGGATATGTGACAGGACTTGTCGGCAAGTGGCATCTCGGCGCGTTTGATATGCGCTACCATCCTATGAACCGAGGCTTTGATGAAACGGTATGTTTTCGAGGGGGAATGCACGACTACTACAACTGGAGACTGGAGTATGACGAAACCGTCGTGAGAGCCGATGGACGTTATCTGACCGATGTCTGGACACAAGAGGCGGTCTCGTTTATCGAACGGCATCAGAAGGAGCCTTTCTTCCTTCATCTGACCTTCAATGCTCCCCACACACCTCTTCAGGCTCCGGAAGAAGACGTCCGACCCTTTCTTGAGATGGGGCGCTACACGAAAGGAGTCAGCACACTCTACGGAATGTTGCGGCGCATGGACGCCGGAGTAGGGCGGATCATGGAGACGCTGCGATCATACGGTCTTGAAGACAACACTCTTGTCCTTTTCACCAGCGACAACGGTCCTCAGTTTGGCGGTGAAGGAGAAAACTGCCTGAACCGGTTCAATTGTCAGTTGCGTGGTGCCAAGTGCTCCGTCTACGAAGGTGGAATTCGTGTGCCCATGATTCTTCGTTGGCCGGCAGGAGTGGAGGGTTCTCGCGAGAGCAACGTCATGATCCATTCCAGCGACTGGTTTCCAACCATCCTCTCAATGGTTGGTGTGAGGTTGCCTCATGAACTCAGAATTGATGGAGTGGACATCTCTCCAGTGATTCGAGGTGAAGAGGGCAAAACATGCACAAAGCGTTTCTGGCAATGGAATCGCTACACACCGTTGGTTACATGCAACGCTGCGGTGCGTGATGGAGACTGGAAACTCGTCCGTCCAACAATTCCCGAAGCAATGGCTTGTCCCTGTGTCGACCCTTGGCTTCGGATTTCCATGTATGAGCCAGAAAGACTGATCCAAAACGGCCTTCTCCAGGAACCCGAGCCGGAGCGCCAGATTCCGGATCCCCCGCAACCCGAATTGTACAATATCCGCGAAGATCCGCTTGAGCAGAGCAACCTGATAGACCAATATCCTGACGTAGCTCACAGATTGCTCTGCGATCTTGAGAACTGGTTTGAGGAAGTGGAGAGAGAAAGAGCAACAATTCCGGATGTCTGGTAGAATTGATTTTACCCCAGGAGGGAATGATAGTTAGAGGAACTTCGGTTAAGGGACGAGAGGAAAGCCTGCAAATCCAACCCAGACTAGAAAGTGCTCTTGGGGCGAAAGAAGATGGTGACTTCCCAGCGTAACTCGTTTACATTGAATTCGCAGATGACAGAGAGTATTTGAACTGTCATAGTACCTTGGAAGTGCTACGAACTGGTCGGAGCGAGACATAGTCTGATGTACCAGACCAGCAGATTCAGGTGCGGTTCAACCGAGGGGCAGGAGAAACTCGTTCTACTTTATTTATTCAACCCGGCGAACTGCAGTTTGCTGTGGCGGATACTGGATTGTTTCTGCATAGTGACGCGTCTTGTGGATGAGTCAAAGCATTGGAGGAACAGAGATGACTAAGAGCGACAGACTTCTTGATGATATCGTCGCGACTATAGTGAAAGAGGTTTCCCCTGAAAAAGTCATATTGTTTGGCTCCCACGCATCGGGCACAACACATCCCGATTCCGATATAGACCTGCTCGTGGTGGAGTCCGAACCTTTTGGCGCCGAGAGGAGCAGAAGGAAAGAGACTGCCCGCCTGTCGCTCGCGCTTCTGCCTTTCCGCGTTCCGATCGATCTGCTTGTGTTTGCGAGGGATGAGATAGATCGTTGGAAGGATTCTGCAAATCACGTTGTTGCACGGGCGCTTCGGGAAGGGAGAGCGTTGTATGAGAGACCTTGATCAATCTCTCTCCTTGCTCGAGATGTCCTGGAAGGATTTCAAAGCACTCTGCGGAATGCTTGATGCTGATGTGTTCGATCAGGAGATATTCGGGTTTCATGTTCAGCAGGCCGCTGAGAAGGCTTTCAAATCTTTGTTGGCTCTCAATGTGGGGGAATACCCAAAAGTCCACGATCTTCGTCTTCTCATTCGCGAGCTGCAGAATGCTGGAGCAGATATTGCCCCCTTTCTGAGTTTGCTTGAGTTCAATACCTATGCTGTGCAGTTCCGATATGAGGCTTTGGGCGCCCCTGATGAACCGATTGATCGAGAAAATGTCATTCGTGAAATACGTTTGCTCTTGGAACAGGTTCAGCGAGCGGTGGCAGACGCTTGCGCTAAGGATGGCACGAGGTAAGGGAACTTGCGGGGTGGAACAGACGAAGTCTGCTCCGTGACCGAGCGCGTTCCGCCGTTTTCGCCGACGCAATACCAGAAGAAAGGTACAATGGCCTCAGTTGCTGTCGCAGATTCGCTTGTTTGAGCCCACCAACTGACTGGTTTCAGAGCCTCGTTTTATCTGCTTGACAGAGGCGCTTCACATCCTATAATATCTTATTCTGTCAAAGGTTGTAGCGTTTGACTTAAGAAGGAGAGCGAAGTATGGCTGAAGAAGCTCAAGTAGCTCAAACTCCAAGCAAGCCCAAGCGAAAAGTACTTCTGATCGCCGTGGTTGGTGTCGTGGTGATCTGTGCCGCGATTATCTTCGGCGGCCTCTACTTCATCAAGAGCACAACTCCGGGCGAATCAGATCCGAATGCAGCCACGCCTGTTCCGCTTGCCGGTGATACTGTAAAGCCTTTGGAAACAAAGGTTTTGGGAAGTTTTGTCGTCAACCTTGCCCCGCCGGACGAAAGCATCTTTCTGGCGGTGGATATTGTGTTGGCATACCGTGGTGATGATAAGAAGCAGACGGAAATGCTGTCGGCCGAGGTGGATGCACGGCTTCCCCAAATCAAACACCACGTCAACATGATTCTTTCGGGTAAGAGGAAGAAGGATGTTTCAACTCCCGACGGCAAGGAGCGACTGAATCGGGAGATTCTGAAGAAAGTGAATTCGTTGCTGACGGCTGGCCAAATCGAGGAGATTTACTTCGATAAGATTGTGACTCAAGGTTCATGATGACGGGATTCTGGTTCGCCCAACGGGAAGGAGGCGGTGCCACTGGCTGATATTCTGTCACAAGAAGAAATAGATGCCCTATTGTCGGCATTGTCCTCTGGTGAAGTGGCGGAGACCGAGGTCGAGGAAACACCAACGAAGACCAAGTTGGTCAAGACGTGGGATTTCCGTCGGCCCGATCGATTTTCCAAAGACCAGACTCGAACCCTGCAAATGCTTCACGAGCAGTTCGCGCGGTATTTTTCGGGCCTTTTGTCCATGCACCTGAGGAGCCTGGTCGAGGTCAAACTCACGTCTGTCGATCAGCTGACCTATGATGAGTTCATTCGATCGCTGCCGAATCCGACCTGTCTGGCGATCCTGAATATGACACCACTTGAGGGACAAGCGATGTTAGAGATATCGCCGGTTATCTCATTTTCGTTTGTGGATCGAATGATGGGCGGCCAGGGTGCGGAGTTCACCCGAAACAGGGAACTGACTGAGATCGAACAGGCATTATTGAGTCGAGTGGTGGAGTGGGTTGCGGAGAGTCTGACCGAGGCCTGGGTGAAGGTCGTTGAGCTGGCACCGACAGTCTACGGAATTGAGACCAATCCTCAGATGTACCTCCAGGCGCATCTGCCGAGTGACATGGTGATCCTGTTGACGTTCGATGTGGCAATGGGACAACGTTCAGGCACGATGGGGCTTTG
>JAKQFZ010000180.1 GCA_029558215.1 Candidatus Omnitrophota bacterium | reverse complement strand
CTCAGCAGCCTGCGGCCTACCCGCAACAGCCGCCTCCAGGGGCGCCTCCAGGGGCGCCTCCAGCGTATCCTCAGCAGCCTGCGGCCTACCCGCAACAGCCGCCTCCAGGGGCGCCTCCAGGGGCGCCTCCAGCGTATCCTCAGCAGCCGTTTCCAGGGGCTCCCCCAGCGTATCCCCAGCCGCCTGCGGCCTACCCGCAACAGCCGCCTCCAGGGGCGCCTCCAGGGGCGCCTCCAGCGTATCCTCAGCAGCCGCCTGCGGCCTACCCGCAGCAGCCGTTTCCAGGGGCTCCCCCAGCGTATCCCCAGCCGCCTGCGGCCTACCCGCAACAGCCGTTTCCAGGGGCTCCTCCAGCGTATCCCCAGCCGCCTGCGGCCTACCCGCAACAGCCGTTTCCAGGGGCTCCCCCAGCGTATCCTCAGCAGCCGCCTCCAGGGGCTCCCTACGCAGGTCACTATCCTGGCCACAATCCATATCAACCGCAACAGAACCCACATGGGTTCGGTATGCCGATCTCGCCGCCCACCGTACCTCCACCAGCGGGGTACCAGTGGATGTGGGTTGGAAACGGATTTGCGGCGATGCCCGCGCCTGAGGTTGCTGATACCAAGTCCAAAGAATCCGAGCTTTTGATCAAAGCCTTGGAGGCGCAGCGTCATCAAGAAGATGATCGGCGAAGCTACGAAGAAGAGAAGAGAAAGCGAGAAGAGAAGGCAGAAGATGATCGTCGTCGTCGAGAAGACGATGAGCGAACACGGCGTCACGAGCGCGAAATGGAAGAGCGCAGAGAGCGACGTGAAGCGGAGGATCGTCGTCGGCAAGAAGAGGAGGCTCGACGCAAGGAAGAGCGAGAAGAACGGGAACGCCGAGATCGACGCGAGGCAGAAGAACGGGAACGCCGAGAACGCCGAGAGTCGGAGGAGCGCGAAGAGCGCCGCCGCTTGGATCAAGAGCGTCGCCAACAAGAGGAAGAGCGTCGTCGGCAAGAAGACGAGCGTCGTCGGCAAGAAGACGAGCGTCGCGAGCAAGCGAACGAGCGACTTGTTGAAAAACTCAAAGAAGAAACTGAGGGGAGTGAGGACGCCATTGAGAAGATGGTGCGAACCGTCACCAAGTTTCGTGAATTGAATGAAGCGCTCACGCCGCCCGCTCCAGAACGGGAAGAAACGGGAAAAGCCCCAAGCGGACCAGAGGATGAGATCGCCCCTGGAATCTCTGCTCCGCGCACACATGATATCGGGGGTTGGCGCGGCATCTACATGACGGATGCCAACGGAAAACCGTACCTTGAATTGAACCCACTCAAGACTTGGTACGCAAACATGGATCGTATTGGAGATCGTGCAGAGAAGTTTCTGAAGCGATTTGAACCTTACATTGAGAACATGCTCATGAGCGACGAGCAGAAGGCTGCCAAGTTGCAGAGTCATCTAGCTCAGCAAGAGCAACCACAGCGCGATTCTCCTACGAGGTACACGCCTCCGCGTGAACAACCACGCAGGCACAACCCCATGCCGCCGCAAGAAGAAGATGGTGACAACGATGCGGCTCAACGTGCCGTTCACAGCCTCTTCAACCACTTGAATCAAGCTCCAAAGGAAGTTCGGCATGCCCCCCGTAGCTCCCCCCCACAACACAACGTGTCTCCTCAACAATCCCACCACATGGCTCAGACGAGAGGAGAGCCCGTTGCTCGTCCGCGACCCCAAGTACAACCAACGCAGCAGCCCCAGGAGCCCGTGATTCGCGCTCAAGATCATGATCGTGTACGCGAACACGACGCACCTGAGGAGTCAGATGACGCACCTGAGGAGTCAGACGACGCACCTGAGGAGTCAGACAACGCACCTGAGGAGTCAGACGACGGTTCGAGTGAAGAAGAATTCGTCCACAGTGGGGATGAGGAAGATGAATCAACCCCTACGGACTATTCTTTTCTGCGCAAGCCATTAGTCATCGCAGAACCAAATCAAAACCCCTCCTTGGTACACACCAATGGAGGGGTTAGTTATTTGATTGCGACCGATATTCGTGTTGCCATCATCACTCGTTTGCTCTGAAGAATCAGAACCGACGACGCATCGGGATCTGCTTTCTGGGAATCCGACGAACCATCATGAGCGGAGTGGGCTTCGGGTAATTGGGAGTCACTCGAAGCATGGGATGAAACATGGGAACTTGTTTGCGAGCAGTACGCCCGGCCATGTGGATATTTTTGTGGTTCATGAAAATAAGGTAGCCCCTTGAGGCAAGATTAGCAACAAAAGTAGATCCGTCGACTGGTTGCAATCGCGACACACTTGAATTCTGGGTTCTGCATGTACTCGTGCCACAGGGTTGGTGCTATACACAATGGATGATGAGTCTGCCCCGTCCATCCAAACCGATTCCCACGCGTTCGTTGCATCCAAGCATGTCAACAGTGAACTTCAAGGCTGACACGCTTTCGAAGCGACCTTGGTGGAACGGCCCCACCTTCGATCCGGCCAAGTATCGTCGCATTGGATGCAAGAAGGTCAACGGACAGCGCTGCTGTGCTTATCAAGATAAGGCTCGCCCTGAGCGAGTGTTCGAAGAGTGCTGCAATTGGAGTGGTCGTTGCACGGTACCCAAGAAATTGAAGTAAACCTCCCATCCATGAACGGAGGGGCTTCTCAGAGACCTCACGGTCGCTGAGCTACTTGCCGGGGTTCCGCTGGAACGACTTGGCTTCCGCCAAGATACTTGCTCGGATGCACGAAGATGACTTTCGGGGCCACCAGCGCGGGCGTTGGCGCTATACTCGAAGTGCGCGACGCGGCTCGGAATGCGCTCGCTGCTCACAGTTCGGTGTGAGATCCTCGGAGCATGGAGTTCGTCGACGCTTCGGGCACAAGGTACCAGTTCACCGAAACGTCGGAGGCGCCAGCGCCAGCGAAGAAACCCGTCTGGCCTTGGGTGGTGGGAGGCTTGGCCCTCGTGGGAGGACTCGTGTGGATGGCGTCGAGCCCCCGGAAGGCCAATCCTGTCGCTCCCGAGCTGGAGGTCCTCGTCACCGAGACGCGCAATCCCAGCACGCCCTTCGAGCGCCTGGAGGTGTTGGCGGAGCATCCCGAGGTGGAGGTGCGACGCGCCGTCTTGGACAACCCGAACGTCTGTCCCACGGACGAAGACGGAACGCTCGACACGTCGTTGCTGGAGAAGTTGGCGAAATCGTTGCCCGAGGAAGTGGCGGCACATCCTCTGTTTGTTTTGCATGCCCTGGTCGAGCCCGACGACGAGATGAGGTGGGTGGTGGTGGAGGTGGTGGGAAGGACGAAGGAGGTGGGGCTGATCGAGACCCTGTGGCGCACCTGGGGGCCTGACGATTGGTTGGTGCGCCAAGGTGTGGCGGTGAACCCGAACACCCCCCTGGACGTTCTTCGAATCCTGGGCAACGAGGCCACCGAATCCGAGGGGAACGTGCGCCAAGCGGTGGCAGAGAACCCGAGCACGCCTGAGGATGCCCTTCGAATCTTGGGAAACGAGACCACCGAATCCAAGGGGTGGGTGCGCTATGTGGTGGCGAGGAACCCGAGCACGCCCGAGGATACCCTTCGACTCTTGGGTAATTCGAAGACCGAATCCGTGGGGTTCGTGCGCCAAGGTGTGGCGGAGAACCCCACCACGCCGCCCGACGTCCTTCGTCTCCTGGGCAACCAGAAGACCGAATCCAAGGGGGACGTGCGCCAAGCGGTGGCGTCGAACCCCACCACGCCTGAGGATGCCCTTCGTCTCTTGGGCAACGAGACGACAGAATCCTCGTGGTTGGTGCGCCGAGCGGTGGCTCAGAACCCGAGCACGCCTGAGGATGCCCTTCGCCTCTTGGGTAATTCGAAGACCGAATCCGTGGGGGACGTGCGCCAAGCGGTGGCGGAGAACCGAAACACGCCGCCCGACGTCCTTCGATCCTTGGGCAACAAGAAGACCGAAGACGATGCGGACGTGCGCGAAGCCGCGATGAAGGCGCTCGCCGCGCGTGGCCTGTCGTGAGACGATAGGGGCATGGACTTCCTCGATGCCTCGGGCACAAGGTACCAACTCACCGAAGCGTCGGAGGCGCCGGCGCCTGCCAAGAAACCCGTCTGGCCTTGGGTGGTGGGAGGCTTGGCCCTCGTCGGAGGTCTGGCGTGGATGGCGTCGAGCCCCCGGAAGGCCAATCCTATCGAGCCCGAGCTGAAGGCATTGATCAAGAAGGCCAAGGATCCCAAGACCTCGTTCAAGCAACTCGGGAAGTTGCAAAAGCACCCCGAGGTCGACGTGCGCCGCGCGTTGCTCGACAACCCGAACGTCTGCCCCACGAACGAGGACGGAAAGATCAACACGAGCTTGCTAGAGACGTTGGCGAGAGAGTTTCCCGAGGAGGTAACGGCGCATCCCGCGTTCGTTCTCCACGCCCTCGTCGAGCCCGACGACGAGATGCTTGGGGTGGTGATCAAGGTGGTGCGAAGGACGGCCGACGTGGGGCTGATCGAGACGCTGTTGCGCACCTGGGGGCCTGACTCGTTGTACGTGCGCAAAGGTGTGGCGGTGAACCCATCCACCCCCCTGGATGTTCTTCGACTCTTGGGCAATGAGGTCACCGAATCCATGTGGTTCGTGCGAGCAGCGGTGGCGGAGAACCCGAACACCCCCGTCGACACTCTTCGAATCTTGGGCAACGAAGCGACAGAATCCTCGTGGTTGGTGCGCCAAGCGGTGGCTCAGAACCCGAGCACGCCGCCCGACGTCCTTCGTCTCTTGGGCAACAAGAAGACCGAATCCGTGGGGTACGTGCGCGCAGCCGCCGCCGAAGCACTCGCGGCCCGTGGCCTGACGTGAGACCCTGGGGCATGGAGTTCCTCGACGCTTCGGGCACAAGGTACCAATTGACGGAAGCCGTCGAAGCGCCAGCGCCCGCGAAGAAGACGCCCCTGTGGCCGTGGGTGCTCGGCGGACTGGTTGTTGCTGGAGGACTCGTGTGGATGGCCTCGTCGAGCAGTTCCAGGAAGGCCAATCCCGTGAACCCTGGGCTGAAGGCATTGATCGAGAAAGCTCGCGATCCAACCACCTCGTTCCATCATCTGAAGTCGTTGCAAGAGCATGCCGAGGTGGATGTACGTCGCGCTGTGCTCGACAACCCCAACCTCTGCCCCACGAACGAGGACGGCAAGCTCACCACGGGCTTGTTGTGGAATTTGGCCCAAGAATTCCCCGAGGAAGTGGCGGCGCATCCTCTGTTCATTCTGCATGCCTTGATCGAACCCGATGAAGAGATACTTGGGGTGGTGATCGAGGTGGTGGGAAGGACGGCCGACGTTGGGCTGATCGAGACCCTGTTGCGCTCCTGGGGGCCTGACCATTGGAGTGTGCGCCAATTTGTGGCTCAGAACCCGAACACGCCCGTCGACGTCCTGCGTACGTTGGGCAACGAGGAAACCGAATCGGAGTGGAACGTGCGCGAAGCGGTGGCGAGCAACCCCACCACGCCGCCCGACATCCTTCGCCTCTTGGGCAACGAGGTCACCGAATCCGTGGGGGAAGTGCGCGCAACCGTGGCGGCGAACCCCCACACGCCCCCCGACACCCTTCGAATCCTGGGCAACCCGAAGACCGAATCCGAGTGGGAAGTGCGTGCAGCGGTGGCGAGCAACCCGAACACTCCTCCAGAACTCCTTCGAATCTTGGGGAAAGAATCGAGTAGTATGAGTGGAAGCATACGAGAATCTGTGGGAAGAAATCCGAATACACCTGAAGACGTGTTGCGTATTCTAGGCAACAGAAAAACGGAACATTTGTGGTGTGTTCACGAAGCTGTGGCTCAGAATACAAGTACTCCACACGATGTCTTTCGATACATGATCAGTCCAGAGCAAAGCTTCGATTTCAATGTACGATATGCTGTGGCAACAAACACGAATGCGCCACAAGACCTTCTTCGTACATTGATTGACCCAAGTATTGAAAGCAATCCGTACATAAGAGCGTCTGCTGCGGTGAACTTGAAAAATAGGGGTGGGTGATTGATCCCAGAGCATCGCTCTGGGGAGGTTTAGTTGCTCTAGTTTTTGAAGGATCTGGCGTATCCGCTGACGAACATTTCGGCGCTGATGCCCGAGACGTAAGCAACGTTGATCTCTTCGGAACTCAGATTCCGCAAGCAATCCAATGGCAATTTACCTTCTGCTATCATGGCATCCAGCAAAATGATGATTTGCTCCCTGTAGGTGCGAAGTAGATTGGGCCGAATTTCAGCGGCTTCTGCTGCCAACGGATTGGATGCCCTTGGAGTTTTGTCCACAGGACAAATGCCCGTCCTGCAAGTGGCCTCTGGGTGGTCCTCAGTGGTCACAAAAACCGGATTTTCTTTCCTCGGTTTTCCTTCGGTGTGTTTCATGTGACAGATGGCATTGAATCGAAAGACCCGACCGTTTTTCTCAGACATGGGGATTCACTCTTTTTGGCTAGTGTTCGAGAAGCGAGCGAACACGTTACGATCAGCGCATGACAGGTGAAATCATGGTAGGTGTGTTCACCGTTTCTACCATGTCATCAGAAGGGTCTGACTCTTGGTGTTGAGGCGGAAGAGCTGATGGTGGAGTGGTATACCCAGGTGATTTCGTTGGAACATAACCTCCGAAATTCTTCCAGGCCCAGATTCCAAGGGCTCCCACCAACGCGACCCCTCCTACGACCATGAACTTGTTGAGGGTTGATTGGAGATTTTTGTTCTCCTGCGAGAGGCGCTGGTTATCGACCCTTTGCCTCTCGATTTCCTTGTCCTTGAGTTCGATTTCTCCCTTGTAGACGTCTCCCAACGTCTTGCGAATTTCTTCGGGTGAAGCGCCTGCCTCGGTCATTTTTCGAATTTCTCGATACATCAAGAACCGGGTCACTTGCTCGACGATGTTGCGCATCATGTCGAGTGTCCCTTGGGTGTCCTTGATCATCGCGATCGTCATGGCCACTGCGGTGCCAGACACCAGCGGCAAGAGCACAGGGAGAATGCCAGTCCCCACAAAGTTGTCTGATCTGGAGACGTAGTTTTCTTGGGTAGACGTGGCCTCTTGCGACACCTTGACAGGCAAGAACATCTCCAGCCCAATGGAAGACAAGGCTTTGCCGGCGACGTACTTGAACGCATCGGTAGCGAGTGCTTTGAATGCAAGCATGGGCTGCCCTTGGAAGTCGGTAAAGACGAGTTCTCGTTTGTTTCCGAGAACATCATCCATGACGACAAGAGCCGCGTTGGCGAATTCGTAGGATGTGGCGATAATTTGTTGCTCAGAAGGACCGAATTGGCCCGGAATGTTTGGCGGGAATGGCTCGCCCAATCGCTTGCAAGTGTCAGCCAACGTTTCGTAGGCCAAGTTCATCGCTTGCAGACTGCGAGTGAAGGAGTCTTTCAGCGTGGTGACTTGATCTGCCCATGCAGGGTCTGCTTGATCGTCGGACGATTCCTCCAGGATCAAGACGGGGCGTTCGAGCAAAACGGCAAGCGGTGGTTGCAGCCCGAGCTTTGGGTCGAATGGGCCGATGGAGCTAGCGGCGCCCATGCAAGCGCGCTGTCCTTGCGTCGGTGTGGATACCAACCGGTGATCTGTGCCACCACATTTTTCACAAGAACATCCTTCCTTGCAGTCGCAGACCGAATTGGCGAGACCTGGGTACTCGAAATCGGCCGGGATGGGGCGAGGAACTCCAACGTATGGGTAGGGAAGTTCAACAAGTTTTTTCCCATGCTTGGCACCTGGAGGAAACGATGGGACATCCATCATGGTTGGTTGTGGAGCGACAGGGGGCATGTCCACAGGCCAATCAAGCAAGGTCGGGACTTGGAAAGGAAGCGCCTCGAAGAGGCCGCCCATATGGCGTCCACTCATGCCGTTGGTCACAGTCATCTCATCAAGGACTGGCCGAGCCAACTGCACAGGAGTCTCTGCGATCTCCCCTCTCGCGTCAGGGCTTTCAGAGATCTCGCGCAACAGAGATTGTGGAGACTTTAGGTGTGTCATCTCGGTATCTTCTTCCAACCACATTTCTGTGGCTACAGGATCTTCTTCCAGAGGATCAATGACCATGACTTCTGGTGGAGTAGGCAAGCCTGATACTCCAACAAAATCTCCATGAGACTCCCTGAAGACAGGCGGTGGAACGGCGTTCGATCCAACCAGGCAAGATGTAGCATCGCAGAATGGCTTCTCTGGGAACATCGGATCGAACACGATTTCCCATGTATGAGGCGCTGCGGTTCGGCCCAGTGGAAACTTCGAGCACGGGTCTGCGTAAAGCCACCTCTTATTCAAGAATACAGCACAGAGCACATGTTCAATATCCATGTGTTTCTGGTAAGAGTGCCCAATCACAGCGCATCGAACGCCGGCGGAACTGAGCGCGGCCAAGAAACAGGCGACTGTGAGCCCGACAAGATCGTCGCAATCTCCGCCAGGAATGATGCCCTGGATCATCCACTTCGGAGCCACCATCATCTCGGAAAAAAGTGGATCCGCGACGTAAGTAAACTCTTGTTGGACCGCAGAGAGGATGATCCCCGCTTTTTCTTCATCCGTATCTGTTGGCAATCCAGCAAGACGTGCGTTGTGAATTTTTTGGACCGTCCAGGCTCTGACCAGAGGATCGCGAGAGGCCGTTTTGCTCAACTCGGCTGTCTTTTTGATCGACCACCGACTACCTCGATTCCCAGACAAGATCTTGGTCCGGTGAACCTCGAAACGGGGGCTTTCTTGGAGTTCTAGCGCCATGTCAGGAGTTCCTTTTTGATTGTGGGTTGGGCCGAAGTGCCGAGATTCCAAGGAGCAACAGACTGGCGAACAAAAGTGGTCGTGTGTCTGGGAAAGTTGGTCGTGGAAGATACTCAACTTCTCTGACTTGTCCCTGTTTGTCTGGAGCATCTTCTCGATGCCTGAACGAAGATGAAGAGGTCGTTGGAACAGGAATGTCAGCGAACGCCAAGAATGGATAAAAAAGAAGTGCGACCAACGTGAGTGAAGAGAACAGGGAGTGACCCAGGTCTATCTTGGTTTGTTTTGCGCTGACTCCGAGGGACATGACATGGATTGTAGCAGAACCAATTGGTTGTCGTCTGCCTTGAATTGAGGCAAGATATTCTAATGGCCAAAGAGAAAGCAGACGTTGTGGTGTCGTGGTATTTTGAGAATGCTGAGACACAAGCTCTCCGCGATAGATTCACCAGACCCACTCGATTTCTGCAAATGGCCGCTGGGCCGGGCACCAAGTATGACACGCAACTTCTGGATTATGGGAAGACATCTATCCAGAATTTGTTGCGAGCCAAGTTGCCCAATGTGGAACCGCAACGAGTTGCGGTGATGGGATTTAGTGAAGGATGTCGTGGTGTTCGTGAGGCCCTCAAGTGCGGAGATGCAGGGAGGCTGGATGCAGTTTTCGGCATTGATGGGATCCACACACAGTGGGTCAAGCCGCGAGAGACCTTTGAGACCGGTCTCTTGCTTCCTTGGCGAGCGATTGCCAAGAAAGCCGTCAATGGAGGACCTCTGGTTGTCATCACGACCAGCGATGTCCAGCCGACGTACACCGACACGACGACGACTTCCAATTGGATCTGGGAACAGGCGACTGGGACCAACGAGATTTTTTTTGATCTGGAAATACCTTCTTGGTTGATGGGACCTGTCGAACCACCTTACACAAGCTCACCTGGATCGTTCGGCCCAGGACAGCAGTCCTGGAAGGAGACTGTTTACACGCAATATCCGCTGCGCGTGTTTCGAAAAAGCGGCGGATTGTGGATCAGCAACTACTACGATCTCGATCCCACGGGTGTTGGTGATCATCGATTCCAAGCGGCCCGCGTGTCTCCGCTTCATTACCTCCATGTGCTCATTGAGCGATGGAATAGCCAAGAGCCAGAGCAGGGTATCTTGTTGGGAAACTCAACAGAATCTGCCTATTTGGAAATGGGAAAGCCTGAAGTCGCCCAGGCGGTCGCGCTTCCCATGCCAAACAAAGACGACAAGACGTCAGAAGGTTCAGAGGATACGCCGACTCGCGATGATCTGAAAAAATCTAAATTCCCCTGGGGAACTCTCTTCGCTGGAGTTGGGGTGGGTGCGTTGACGCTTTGGGGGGTTTCAAAAATCAATGCATCTTCTTCCCAACCAGTTGAGCCTGATGTAACCTCCAAATTAAGGCACCACCGATGAACCAGATTTTTCGCGCCCCAGCCTGTGGACAACTTCATCTGATCGAGAGCGGGGAGCCCGTTGCACACAAATGCACCGTGCAGCACCCCGAAGGAGATTTTCTGGGCACCAGAAGCGGTGATCGAGCTGACAATCCTGTCTCTGTCAACCGAGTTCACTCGCGTCGAGAGCCAGATGAAACCGTGCCAGCTCCGCAAGCGTTTGCAGAAGAACAGCGGCGTACCGAGTACTATCGACGCAAGATGAATCCAGCGGCGGTGTCGGACAATTTGCAGCCAGATGAAGATGTTGACGATGGCGCGATTTCATCAATGGCGGCGGCCAAGCAACACTACCAAGAGAACCGCCCTCAATTGCGCTACGCACCCAATCCAGCACCTGCCTGCCCTGTCGCTCAACCATCTGCACGTCCGTTGAAATCCAATCCACTCCCCAAATCCTTGGATGAGTGCGAGGTGAAATCTTCGGGAGAGGTTCGTCGCGAAAATCCTGTGAGTACTGACGATCCGAAAGCTCGTCGATGTGAGATCTTGCAAGTTCGACACGCGAACAAATTCCCAGGGAATGAGCGCATTTCTTGTGCTGAGTTGGAGCAGAAAGAGGGACCGGCATACGACCTTTTGCTGGCCCGAGGACTTGCGTCTCTTACACCAGAAAGGCGCGCGGAGATGGTCGCGAAGAACTCGGATTACGCGAGGATCTTGAGGGATTACCCCAACCCTCCACCAAAGTATGCGTCCAATCCCGTTTCCAGCGAGACCATTGAGCGTGCCAAATCAAAGGCTGCTCCTCATGTGGAGCTACCCTTGGCTCAACCACAGAATGCAGCGACCAAAGACGTTTCTGCCAAGGACATCTCTCCCAAGAGTGCCTCATCCAAGCGTGCCCCATCCACGAAGGCAACTTCTTCAGATGGGAAAGATACGCTAAAGACATCCACGCCCAAAGCGCCTACGAATGCTCCTGAGCAAAACCAAGAATGGCGGGCACGTCGCATTCCCGTTCCTCAGGCGATGCAATTTGTCTTGAACCTTCTTCAATTTTCCGCCAGGGACTATCCATCCCTTGCTCGATTGCGCACAGAACGCGCTAGCAAGGTGTCCTTGTCGATGATTGACTTCGCCATCAAAGACGCTGCAAAACTTGCTCCTTTGCTGCGAGGTGATGACATGAAAAATGCGAAGGCGCTCTTGAATGACTTGAAGTTGGTTCGGAGTGATTGGCGGAATCGCGCAACTTTGGTCGTCGATGGCACTGACTCCCTGGGCTACCAAGTCAACGAGATGAATATCAAGCTCTAACCTGTCACCGATGATGGATTCGTTGTGAATACTCCGACCGACGTCTACATCAATCAGGGGGTTACGGGAGCCACCGCGCTCATGTTCTTGACCGGGATCATCTTTTTGTTCCGCGAGAACCGTCAACTGGCGAGGGATTTGATCGCCAAAATGACAGCCTTTGCCGAAGAAATAAAGGCGAAGGAACAAGAGATGCGAATCCGTGAGCAGGACTTGAATGACAAGTTCACGGCTGAGGTGAAGCGAGGAGCTGACGAGAACAAGCAGTTGCGCGATCAAGTATCTGCTCGCGAGCAGGCTTACTTGGAACAAGTGCGACTGCGTGAGGCTGGTTACCAAAATACTCTGATGGGGCTCGTTGATTCACATCGAGACCAATTGCTTCATCTGCAAGAAGAGCATCAGAAGAGCTTGAATTCCAAGCAAGAGTCGATCCTTCGATTGGCAGAGGCTCATCGAAACGAGATCATTGCTATCCAAGACCAAGCTCAAAAAGAGACAACGATGCTCCAAGAAGCTCGTATGGAGGACGCCAAAGAGTTGGCGCTCCGTACCTTTGCGAGCGTAGAGTCATTGACGAAGGCTATTGATCTCGTTTCTTCTACGGAGAAGCCAATCACAAGAAAGACCACACGATGAGCACGCTACGACCAGGAGCCCGAGAGCCAGCGAACATCACTGCCGCGAAAACTACGTTGACCTCGTTGCAGAATTACATGGCAGCCAAGACGCAAAAGATGAGGCGCATGCAAGAGGTAGAGAGCGCCAGTCCAGACGAAGATTTTCTGGAAGAAGAGATCCCAACAGGCGTTCTTCCTCCTGAAATCCCTGTCGCCAAGGCTCGATGATGCGATGTGAATTTCAGAAGCCAGAAGTCCCATTTCTGTCGCTCTCTTCGTGCCTCGTCTGGGTGTCTCTTGCCGAGGAACGTGGGGTTTCTAAAGTCGCACGAAGTCCCAACGGATTTTTCACTGCGTACCAAGACGCTGACGGAAAAAAATCCAACCTCAGTTGTTGGTGGAGAAACCGGAGGATCAACTTCTGCGACCGTCATTGGATTCAAATCCAAACGAATGAAGACGAGAAACTTTTCGAATCTTCTGGAAAGTTTGCTGGCCTTCCAACGCGACATGCACTTGCCCTGATCATGTGGGCTTGGCACCCAAACCCTGCTGCTCTGTCCAAGAGCGTTCAAGTCTTGAAGGAGTACGAAAATGATCGGAGCTGAAGAAATTTCGAAAGAAAAAGATTTGAAAGAATCGTTGCAGAAGATTTTTTTCGAATTGTGGGACTTGTACCTGATCTTTTGGACCTTGCACTGGACATCCAGTGGACTGAATTTTTACAGCGACCACTTGATGGCTGAGCGGATTTACAAGAAATTTCCAAATGAAATAGATAGCGTTGCCGAATACATGGTGGCCTTGTTTGGAGTTTCATCGGTCGACATCGCGACCACTTCGAGACATGTCTTTGAGTCCCTTCGAGAAGTCTCCAATGAAAATCTCTTGCACGTTGCCTTGGAACGGGAAGTCGAATTCATCGACTTGCTTGAGGATTGCATCCATCTGGCAAACTCCATGAAAAATGTGGCTGGCTTGTCCAATCTCTTGTCAGGACTTGCGCAATCACATCAGGGCGAAAATCTCTACCTTCTTCAACAACGTGCTTCTTCCAAGAAGAAGTTACGTGTCTTGAAGTTTTCTGCAAATGAGGGGTGTGGTACGGGGAGCGCAAAAGAATGCGAGAGCATTCTGTGCAGATCCTTAGGATTCGTGGTAGCTTAGTTGCCATGATCATCGCGACTGGCTATTTCAAAGACCAATTCGATCCCAACGATAAAAAAGCTGAAAATTTGCTATTCGGCGCGGAGGCTGGTGAGCGGAGGGATTATGTCAGACCTAAGATTGTCTCGGCTGGATCAAACCTGATCACGGATCTTCGTGCTTTCAATTATTCCGTGTTGAATCAAGGTCAAATTGGATCTTGTGTGGTTCACGCTATCGGAAAGCAAGCTCAAGTCAGTTGGAACATCGAGGGCTGGATCAACGCGCCTCTCCCAAATCTTCTTGCGCTTTTTTGGCAATCACGCAAGGCGCACGGTGCAGAAAACTCCACGGCTGGAACCTACCCACGCTTTGCTTACAAATCGCTACAGCAATACGGATTCTGTAAAGAAGACGTATACCCATATGATACTAGCTTGGCCCTGAAACCCGTTCCACCTCGGGTATATCAAGCCAGCTACGATCAATCTCGCCAGATTCGGTATTACCGCATCGGAGAAGATCCTGAGACGCGTCGAGGGATGATCGTGGAGGCTCTGTCTCAACTTCGTCCTGTAGCGTTGGCCATTCAAGTCGACGCAGCATTTGCAGATTTCTCGCGTACCGATCCTTGGACCTACTCTGGCAAGTCCCTCGGTGGACACTACGTTTTGGGGATGGGTCATTCAGAAGATGGAATTCTCATCCTCAACTCGTGGGGCTCGGCTTGGGGAAATGCTGGGTATCGCGTGATCCGTTGGGAAACTATCTTGGATTCCAAGGTGACGACAGATCCGTACGTGACAACGTTTGTGCCAAAGATCCAATAATGGATTCCGTTGGATCCAGGCGCTCCAACCCCATTGAGCCCGATCTGAAGGCATTGATCAAGAAGGCCAAGGATCCCAAGACCTCGTTCAAGCAACTCGGGAAGTTGCAAGAGCATCCCGAGGTCGAAGTGCGCCGCGCGTTGCTCGACAACCCGAACGTCTGCCCCACGAACGAGGACGGCAAGCTCACCACGGATTTGTTGGCGGCGTTGGCCCAAGAATTTCCCGAGGAGGTGGCGGTGCATCCTCTGTTCGTTTTGCATGCCTTGATCGAACCCGACGGCGAGATGCTTGGGGTGGTGGTGGAGGTGGTGGGAAGGACGGCCGAGGCGGGGCTGATCGAGCAGGTGTTGCGCTCTTGGGGACTTGACTCGTGGTTGGTGCGCAGGGCCGTGGCGTGGAACCCGAGCACCCCCATCGATCTCCTTCGACTCTTGGGCAACCTAGCGACCGAACCCGAGGGGGAAGTGCGCTTTTCCGTGGCGAAGAACCCCACCACGCCCGTCGACGTCCTGCGTACGTTGGGCAACGAGATCACAGAATCCGAGTGGTACGTGCGCGACGCGGTGGCGAGGAACCTGAACACGTCCGTCGACGTCCTGCGCACCTTGGGCAACGAGGCGACTGAATCCGAGGGGTACGTGCGCGCAACAGCGAAGAGTGCGCTCGCGGCCCGTGGCCTGACGTGAGACGATAGGGGCATG
>JAKQFZ010000178.1 GCA_029558215.1 Candidatus Omnitrophota bacterium | reverse complement strand
CTTTGCCCGTCTTCCGTTTCTTGTCCGCCCACGGGCGGGGGTATGGTTTGGGCCTTTGCGGTCTCTTATGCGAGAGACCTCCGACCATATTTGCATTTATCTGGCATAGAACATCAAAGATGTCAGCCAGGATGATATTCGTCTTTAGTGTTGATCCCCATTCAGCCATGTCGGGATGTTGAGCACGGAAGACCGCGCTGTCATATCCTAAGTTTTTAACGAACGAAGCGAAGGCTCCCCACGACAGGGAGCCTCCGACATCATTCAACTCGACACCGGCTGAGGTGATCAAGTCTGCTTCTACCGCCTCGCGGTGGTTCTCAACGAACTCCTTGAGGCTTATGATTCCCCCAGCTTGAGCCCTGACTGCTTCTTAGTAGCCTCGCCCCAAGCTGTGAAGATCGTCTTGATGTCTTCGGTGGACAGAACGTCCATGACTTCTGCCGGCAAGTGAGCCGACAGGAAATCGAAGATACCATCTTCTGTTTTGAGTTTTTTCAACTGCTTGTACGGGATAGACCCGCCAAGCGGCAGGGAGTAGGTCTTGTCGCCTATATTGATCTTTAAAACTTCTGTGTCTCTCTTCTTCAGTGTTACCTCAGCCATTGTTGTGTCCCCTTTCGTCATTAAGACTCGTCTGCTGCTGCCGTCACGAATGTCCACGCATCTGCCGAGATCGTAGCTGTCCATGTGACTGCTTCGTCGGGCTTGAATGTTACGTCATCCAGGCCGGAGATGAATCCGGACTTGGTACCGAACATTGAGAGCCTGTCTCCGTCTTTCATTACAAAAAGGAATGCCTCTGCACCGGGTGCCTCGAGTGTCGAAGTATCAACGGTGACCCACTCACCGGATGCTGTGACATTGGAAGCACCAAAGATGGTCTTGAAGACTTCCTCTGTAGTGTCCATGATAGGAACCTTGATCGTCTGCGGATCTGTTCCGGGAAGCTGTCTCTTGATCTTTCCTGCCCAGTTCTTGAGCTGCGTGAAATCTCTGGAAGCACCCCATGTGATTCCTTCTTCTGTGACGTCTCCGACCTTAGTCCAGTCTGCGAGAGATGCTTCAGGAGATGCAGGGAGATCTGTTCCTTCGGGAG
>JAKQFZ010000177.1 GCA_029558215.1 Candidatus Omnitrophota bacterium | reverse complement strand
GATCCGGTTGGCAGTGGAAAGCCGTACAGAAAGATTGTTCGTGTATTGCCTTACCGCGAGCCATTGACTTATCCACAGTCATACTCGTACGGTGTGCTGTTCGGTCCGGCCCAGCATATCGGATACGGCCTGTTCATCTTAGCGAGGGGACACGCCTTGGCACGCTCAGGGTTGGCCAATCCGAACGTGATTCGTCATGCTGACGAACAGGGAAACCTGACAAATGTGACCTTTCTTATGTCACCCCTATCTACGGCTGACGACGTGCGGAGGAACATCGCGTTGATCAAAAAGACCTTCCTCCTAGACGAAAGCAACATTGGGCTTTTGCCGAACAAGCGTAGCCACGAAATTGTAAAAAGCTTTTTGGAGCGGGAGGAAAAGGACGCAGTCTTGCTGGAATCAGCAGAGCAAGAGCCCTGAGCGGTGTGATTCCAATGGCTGCCAGGTGCCTTCTCTTTCCCGTGTGGCACCCTCCTCGTTGAGGGCTGCTTCTCGACGTGACACAGGCATTTGTGCCGATGAGCCTCTGCGCTCACGTCGTCGGCAGGGACGCCAGCGCTACTGCTTTCCCTCACCCCATCCCCTCCCAAAGGGCAAGGGTGACCGCGGATCCCGGGATCGGCGAGCGTCTGCTCGGCAGTCATTACGAAGAACAAGAGCCAAGTGGACACTTGGCGTTCCCAGGAAGAGGGAGGCAGTCGTTTCTCTCGAATTACTCTCTGTGCAGGCGGAGAGATTCTCGGATGAGATCCTGAACGGATGCCTGGTCGCCCAGATTGTTCAGCGCCGTTTCGGCAAGCACACGAGCGTCCAGGTCGCGGATGCCGAGATACGCCAGGCCGCGAACCGTATCTTCCAGTATGTCGCCTTGCAGGACGGCTCTTGTTGGAGCTTTCAGCGAAGGTTCCGCTGCGGGGAGTGCACCGACTTTATCCTTCAACTCGAATCGGATACGTTCTGCAAGTTTCTTTCCAATTCCAGGCACGGCGAGAAGGCGTGACATTTGTCCACCAGCGAGGGCTTCGCGAAACTGCTCGACGCTCATCGAGGAAAGCAGTTCCAAGGCAATCTTCGCTCCGACTTTGGACACCGTGGTTACCAGGCGAAACATCTCCTTCTCGGCGCGGGTCGAGAAGCCGTAGAGACGAACCCCATCTTCTTGAACCACGGTCAGCGTCTCGATCTGTACTGTCTCTCCCTGTTGAGGCAGTTCTGCTGCCGTGGAGTCTGGGACCAACAGTTCGAAACCAAGGCCATTGACATCCACAACGACCTGCCGCCCTGTTCTTCTGAGAAGCGTTCCTCGGATGATGGCGATCATTTCTTCCCCCTCACACTGGACGCCGCCTTTCGCTGGGTATCCAGAAGTTGTTGACGACGCGCATTCAGGCTATGAGACAGAGCCACTCCCAGAGCGTCTCCGGCATCGCTCGGAATCGGTTCATTGCGCAGTCCGAGAAGTATCTTGACCATCTGACCAACCTGATCCTTGCCGGCGTTGCCTCGTCCCACTACGGTCAGTTTAATCTCTTTGGGGCTGTACTCAACCACTGTCAGATTCTTCTCCGCGGCTGCCAAAAGAGCAACTCCGCGCGCCTGCCCCAGGGCAAGAGCACTCTGAACGTTCTGTGCAAAAATCAAGCCTTCGCATGCCATAATGTCAGGTTGGTACTGATTGATAACCGCGGAAATGCCTGTGTACAAAACAAGAAGACGACTCGAAAGAGTCGTCTTCGCCTGCGTATGAATTACTCCCCAGTCCAGAGCCTCGTGCGCTCCACCCTCAGCCTTGACGACGCCATAACCCATGGCGCTCAGTCCGGGGTCTACTCCGAGCACAATCACGCACTCATCTCCTCAAGGATGTCGTCGGCGATGTCGAAGTTTGAGAAGACATTCTGAACATCGTCATGATCCTCAAGGGATTCCATCAACTTGAGCATCTGTTCGGCTTCCTTGCGCTCAAGTTTCTGAGTCGTCTTGGGGATCATGCTGATCTTGGATTCATCCACCGTGTATCCTTTGGTTTCCAGACCCTGTCGGATCTCTGCGACGTCCGCCGGTGCCGTGTAGATCTCGTAGATGTTGCCTTCGCGGGACACGTCTTCAGCACCGAGTTCCAGCGCATCATCGAGAACTGCGTCCTCGTCTTTATTCTCCGCCTCGATTGTCACAAGTCCCCGGCGTTCAAACAACCAAGCCACACAACCATCGGTTCCGAGGTTTCCACCGCGCCGGTCCAGAACATATCGAATCTCGGCTGTTGTTCGATTCTTGTTGTCGGTGAGCACCTCGATGAAGAGAGCAGCCCCTCCGGGGCCATATCCTTCGTAGGTGTGCTCTTCATAGTTGACGCCCGGGAGTTCTCCTGTACCCTTCTTGATTGCCTGTTCGATATTGCTCTTGGGCATATTCGCTGCTTTGGCGGTAAGAACAGCCGTTCGCAGTCGGGGGTTGGAGTCCAAATCGCCACCGCCATGTTTTGCGGCTACTGTGATTTCCTTGATGAGTTTCGAGAACAGCTTTCCTCGAACCGCATCCGTCTTGGCTTTCTTATGCTTAATCGTTGACCACTTAGAATGTCCTGACATTCAGGCACCTCCACAATTCTCCTGAGAAGAAGGCCTTCCGGAGTCTCGTATCCACTCAGGGCAAGAATCGGCCAGAGAGCGGGAGTCGCCCTGGACTCTCCGGCAAACCTGCCGACGCACAGGCCCTTATTCGGCTTCCTTCGCGGCTTTGACGTCCGCGATGATCTGCTGCGTCTTCTCGTACGGAACCGGCTCATAGGTATCCAGTTCCATGGTGTAACTTCCTCGACCTCGCGCGATGGACTTCAGGTCTATGGAATACCGAAGCACTTCCGACAGGGGAGCCGTGGCTCGGATCGTCGAGCGTCCCTTGACCGTATCCATTCCGAGAATCCTGCCTCGCTTGGAGTTCATGTCTCCGATCACATCGCCCATGTGTTCCTCAGGAACCGTAATCTCCATGCGGACAATGGGCTCCAGCAGGATCGGATTGCTCTTCAGGGCAACCTCGCGGAATGCCATACCCGCGGCGATCTTGAATGCCATTTCCGAGGAATCCACCGGATGGTCTTTTCCAAAGAAGACATCCACTTCTACATCCTCAACGGGGCAGCCCGTAAGGATTCCAGCCAGCAATGCCTCTTTGATGCCCTTCTCAACGGCAGGGATAAACTTGGTGGGGATTGTTCCACCCACAACACTGTTGACAAAGTTGTATCCTTCGCCCCGTCCGCGTGGTCGAAGTCGCAAATGAACTTCGGCAAACTGACCACGACCACCGGACTGCTTCTTATGTCGGTGGCTGCCTTCACCCGCACCAGTGATCGTTTCTTTGTAGGCGACCTTGGGCACTTTGAGTTCGACTTGGACGTTGAACTGCTTCTTCAGTCGGCTGGTCACCACATCCACCTGCATCTCTCCCGTGCCGTGCAAGACCGTTTCATGGGTCACCGGGTCGCGAAACATGCGCATGCTTGGATCTTCTTCAACAATTCGACCGAGGGCGGTGCTGAGTTTCTCCTCATCACTCTTGGTCAGGCAGTAGATTGCCGTCTGATTCATCGGTCGGGGAAGAGGCGTTGGATCCAGGTAAATCTTGTCCGATTCGGACGTGAGGGTGTCTCCCGTTGAGGAAAAGTCAAGCTTGGTGTACGCCGCTATGTCTCCAACTGTCGCTCTCGGGATGACCGTCATGGTCTTGCCATTGACATGAGCCAGGTTACAGACCCGCTCAGAACGTTCCTTGGTGGAATTGTAGGGAGGCTGATCGGCATGGAGAGTGCCGGAAAAGACACGAAGATAGCTCAAACGACCCGCATAAGGATCGGTCACAGTCTTGAATATCAATGAAGCAAGAGGTCCATTGGGATCAGGAGCCAGCATCATTTCCTGTCCCCCTTTACCCTTTCGGGCAGCAATCTCGCCGCGTTCTTGCGGCGATGGAAGGAGATTGATGATGGCGTCCACCAAAGTGCCGATACCCACCAGTTTCACGGCTGAGCCGCACAACACCGGGACAATCGCCCCCCGCTTGGCCGCGGCTCCAAGAGCACTGGCAATCTCGTTTTCCTTGAGTGTTTCGCCTTCCAGATATCTCATACACAGTTCATCGTCGGTTTCGGCGACCGAGTCGAGCAACATCGTTCGGGCTTCTTCGATCATGTCTGCCATGTCGGCCGGTGGCTCTCCCTGTCGGGTCACTTTTCCCTTTTCATCGAAATAGAATGCCTGAAGGCGAACCAAGTCTACCACGCCCTGAAGATTGGCCTGAGATCCAATGGGGACCTGAATGGGCACGACTGGCGTCTCGGACAGTTTCCTGAGCTGAGTCAACGCCTTCATGAAATCCGCCTGCTCCCGATCCATCTTGTTGACGAAAACCAGACGGGGCAGTTTGAATTCATCGGCATAGGCCCAGCATTTCTCTGTCTCCACTTCCACACCGGATACGGCACACACTACAACGATAGCACCATCCGCTACCCGCAAACCGCTTCGAACGTCTCCGACGAAATCCCCGTAGCCGGGCAAATCCAAAATCTGGATGCGATGGTCTTTGGGAGCCACCTCTGCAATGGCGTCATGGATGGTGTAGTGGCGCTCTCGCTCCTCGTCAGCAAAGTCAGTGAACGCAGAGCCACTGTCCACACTTCCCAAGCGTTCAACAACACCATTGCTGAACAGAATTGCCTCCACCAGCGAGGTCTTTCCCGCACCGTTGTGCGCCGTCATGGCGACGATTCGTTTCTTCTCCAAGGGGTACTCCTTCATTCCATATAGCTCCTTTCCAGATTCTGGGCTCCCCGGAATTCATTCAGGTACTCAATCATATTGACAAGAATGTGATATTACTGAAGCTCTTTTGAAAAGTAAATAGAAATTTGTTGTCACCTGTGGCATCATAACATATTGAAATCCATTACGTTGTGAGATTCGGGGTCCAGAGCAGTTACGCCCGTCCAGAGTATCGGGTCAGTCTCGGAAGCTGTGCAGACGCCTGCAGGCGCTGGCCTGCTTGGAAGCCCCACGCATTGCAGCGACAGGCAACTCAGATCCCTGTCTTGATAAAATTCTGGAAATACTCCGCTGTTTTGGTATATTCGGGTTTCCTGGATAGCGGATGCTTTTGTTCATCACATAAGGACTCGTCATCTCTGGATGACAGAAAGAGGTTTTGAGGAATGCCGAAGAAGAGAGTTATACTGGGAGAGTCGGGCGGGCCAACGCCCGTCATTGACTGGGAAGTTGCGGGAGCCGTAGATGCCGCTCAGAAGCGCGGCTGGGAAGTCTACGGGATGATCAACGGTCTGGAGGGTCTGCTCAACGCCAACATTCCGGGGA
>JAKQFZ010000173.1 GCA_029558215.1 Candidatus Omnitrophota bacterium | reverse complement strand
CCTCGTCTGGTCACAAATCCTTTCCTCACATACGGATGGGGACATGTCCGGCCGGCGGTTGCGGTGTCGGGTGAAGCAGAAAGTCCTTTGTTTCTGACAGGTAACACGGACTGGTATCTCTCCAACGCCTCCACGCCCTGGGGTAGAGCGGACATAGACGATGGCAAGGTCTTCTACAATGGAGGTACAAGATATCTTTGCAAGACGAACGGTCTGAGAAACGACGTGTTCGAGAGGTTCTTCATCACATTTTCACCAACCTACGAAGAGATTCTCCCAACGATTCCTAATCCAAAATCGCGCTGGAAGAAAGTCACGGGAACGCGTCTCTGGCGTGCCCACGGAGCATCAGATCGAACCAAAGACGCTGAGTTCTGGATCAATGTCCATCGCTACGGGATGACGGAAGTTGTCATCACGGATCATGAAACCATGTGGCGAGACGGTGGTGAGAGCTTCACTTTCCGAACTCGGACTGCACCCCAACGCGGTGGAGACCAGTCCCAGTATGAATACACCCGACTTCTCTGCGACAAGCTCGGTTTCGTCTACGGTCCCTACAACAACTTCACCGACTTTGCGCCCGTCAATGAGTTCTGGGAGGAAGACCTGATCTCGCGCACACAGGACAATCAACTTGAGCGCGCCTGGGCACGATGCTATGCACCCAAACCTGCCCGTGCGGTCGAGTTCTGCGAAAGACTAGCCCCTCAGATACAGACAAAATTCAACTTCCGTACAGCTTATTGTGATGTGCATACCGCAGTCTCTCCCTGGCAGCGAGTGGACTATGATCACAGAGTCCCTGGCGCTGGAACGTTTGCAGCGGTGTTCTATTCCTTTGGGGAGATTATGCTGCATCAGAAAAGGGCATGGCGTGGTCCCGTCTACTCTGAAGGCAATATGCACTGGATCTACTGTGGACTCACCGACGGTAACTATGGCCAAGATAACCCTTACGGTCCTGCGACAAATCCCTGGCTCGTGGATTTCGACCTCAGGAAGATTCACAACCTGTGCAGCAACTTCGGCATGGGGAATCTCGAAATGTTCTACGGTCATCACTTCACGATGGGAAGTACCAAGCAGGAGAACGACGCTCTCATCGATCGGTTTCTTGCTGCAACTGTGGCTTTTGGTCATACGGGATTCCTCGTCTTCGAAGGCGGATTCCACAATGCGCTGCGAAGTTATTACATGCTCCAGCAACTGCACAGTCGGTATTCGCTCTCCAGCGTGGATACGATCCGTTACGTTGATGAACAAGGCGCTCTCCTGGAGACCTCTGCAGCCGTTGCCTCCGGGGTGTACAAGCGTTCGCAGATTGTCACGCGATACAAAGACGGTACGATCACGGCTGTCAACGGACACCCGAGTGAAAGGCTCCGAACAGAGGCATACGGACGAAGTTTGGATCTTCCTCCAAACGGTTACGCTGGCTGGACTGAAGACGGGAAGATAGATGTTCGGAGTTCGGATCTCGATGGCAGTCGGTGTGACTATGCCGTCACGCCTTCCTATATTTATGTTGACGGTCGTGGACGGTTCTCTCGCTTTGAAAAGGCCGCCGGAGATGGGATTGGAATCTGTCGAATCCTCGGTCAGAACCGTTACGAGATCATCCTCTATGATGGGGCAGAGTGTGGCTTCGCGATTCCGGCGGTCAAGGCGGTCGCGCTTGACAAGGAAGGAAAGGAGATCTGCCCAGCTGAACTCCGTCTGGCGAGAAAACTTGCCTATGTGCTTCCCGTGGAAGGTGCATTCAGCTACCTTGTCAAGGGAGGGCGTATCCGAAAGGATGCCGAAATCACCAGTTCCAAGTCTTGGGCAGTCCCAGGCCAACGTATCCGAGTCACCAAGGCCACCCCACTCTCCTTAACTCCGACAAGCGAGTCGAATCCTCTTTTGGATGAAATCCAAGTTCCAAACGACGCAAAGGATGGCCAGCGTCTTTGGTTCAGAAGAGATGGCTCTTGGATAGACTTTACCTGTATGCCCTCAGCAGAAGTGGACATTGCCATTGAGGAGACAGATCTGGTTGTTGCATTGAAGAGCAATCACGAGGATGAACGAGCCGTGACTATCTCAGCGATGGGCAGAAGTCAAAAGATGCTGGCGAGTCCACAGCGGACAGTCCAAACTCGATTTCCAATGGAGACTTTCTCGGAAGAGACCCTCGAACCTTTGATTGTTGATGTCAAAGGCGATGGCTTCGATCAGAGAGTTGAAGCCATTCTCCTGCTTGAGCGGAAGTTCATCCCGTTGCTGACGCTCCCCATCGCATGGGAGAAAGGAATGTGTCTACGCGGCGGTCAAGAGACAGGCGATTTCGGAACAACCCAAGCGAACGTGTCCTTCGGACAGACAGCCTGTGGGGGTGAAACCAAGGTAGGTTTTGCCATGCACCCGCCATGGGTGGGTGGAGTCGGTTACGTCTTCGCGCTTTACAGCCCGATAACGTTTCCCTGCGATCACCCCGCGGCATTTCGGGCTTTTGTAGGCAAAGGTGACGGAAGTAATGCTGGAGACGGTATTCTCTACAGACTCGGAGTCGTAGATGAATCAGGCCACGAGACCATTGTGGCGGAGCAAACCGTCACAAAGCACGAGTGGCTGCCTCTTGAAGCAGATATGAGCCCTTGGATGGGTAAGAAGGTGAGTCTGAAGCTGATGGCGGATGTTGGCCTCAATGATGACTCCAGTGGCGACTGGGCCTGTTGGGCGGATATGCGGCTCGAATCACTAGATCAGACACTTGCGATGACACTCGAAAGGGACACGGATCGCTTCCGAATGGAGAGTGGGCCGTATCCCTTGGATCATCCTGATCTGAAGGTTTTGCGGACTGCAAGATCAGGACGGCTGCACTATGAGGGACAAGGTCTTCAGGGGCCTGGGATCTATGAGATCAATGGCCACCTGAACGGAATCGAGCTGGGCCTGCTTGCTCCCGCTTCTGGCGATGAGCAGGGGAACGAATGGGAACACGCTTCCATCCCATTGCCCAGAAAGGCGATTGAGGATCTACGCCTCGCCAACCGGTTTGTTCTCTCGAACCCGAGAAAAGACTACTTCAAAATCCGTCGAGTTTGGATCGAACTGGAGCTCGAAAATGGCAGGAAATGCTCGTCTCAAGTCGCGACAAGCATTTTCAGCCAACCCCCGGACTGGCGCTATGCCGAAGGTGTCTGCGTGACCTTCGGCAAGGACATAGAGGTTCTGGTTCGATTCTGACCCAACCAAGCCTTCCGTCTGATCCTCCCATGCCCGATAGGACAAGGGAGCTCAGTCTGAGAGCAATACTCTGCCTGGGCGTTTGGATCAACGCTTGAGCCTAAACTCAATTCACCTCACACCCGGCCTCTTGCAGAAGCCCGCAATCAACCATGTCATTTCGTCCACGCAGAACCGGACAAACTACTGCTGCTCAAGCCAGCCTTCTCCAAGCCAGCCACCGGCAAAGATGAAAAGATCCTTCCAGTCCACGACACCATCGCCGTTGAAGTCCGCAAGAGGATCGTCTGTGCCAAGCCTCTGAGTGAGCATAAGAAGATCCTTGGCGTCCACCTTGTTCAAGCGGTCTACGTTGAGAGTTGGAACCTTGATCAGGACAAAGCGCAAGACCGTGTACGGTTGCGTGCTGCTTATCTCGTAGGAAGCCTTGGGTACAAAGTATCCTTGAGCACTCACTACAACCGTATGCGAAAGACGGCTGTAGTTCAGATTTGACAGCAGTAAGGAACCGTAGATGTTGGTCGTGCCGGCGAAGACGCCATCAGAAGTGATCCGAGCCCCTTCGAAAGGCGTCCCGTCAGGTAAAGTCACCAAGACAAGAGCCGAACCGAAAAGCCCCGTGAGAGGCACCAGATTCACAAATACCGTCTGGCCATTCACAGAGAGCGTTGGTTGAACCGTCCCCGGTCCATAGCCCTCAGCCATTGCATGGACTTCGATAGCTCCTTGCGCAACACCGTCGAACCACAAGAAACCGCCTGACGTTGTGACACCAGATTGACTGCCGGGAGCACACGGAGCCAGAACATAAACCGAAGCCCCAGCGATGGGAAGACCTGTCGAACTGTCCGCCACTTGCACCTTGACCATCATGGTTCGGATTGGCGTCGGAGTGATCGTCGGTGTTTCCGTCGGCGTCTCAGTCAGTGTTGGCTCTTCCGTCGAAGTCTCCGTTGGTGTTTCAGTACCAGTTGTGGTCGGGGTCTCCGTCGGTGTTTCTGTATCGGGTGCGGTCGCGGTGTCTGTTGGTGTTTCAGTCAGTGTTGGCTCTTCTGTCGGTGTTTCCGTCGGTGTTTCTGTCGGTGTCTCCGTACCAATCGCGGTCGGAGTTTCGGTCATCAAATCGGAAGGTGTTGCTGTCAGCGAGGGCACTGTGGTCGGAGTGTCCGTAAGCACTTCAGATATCGTCGGTGTCATTGTCGGCGTTCTCGTGGGAGTACGAGTTGGGGTGATTGTCGGCGTGAGATTCACGGAATCACCGAACAGACTATCGTCAACATCCCCCGCGTTGGAGCGCACTTGAATCACATCAGAAAGTCGAGAATCAAGTATGGCAGGATGAAAACGAACGGTGATGTCGCGGGTCTTGCCTTGATCGAGCGAGAAGGAAACGGAATTGACCTGGATCCCACTCTCGACGAGTTTGTAATGGATTCCTGTCTTCAGGCGAACCGTGCCAGTAAGAACCTGGCCTCCGATATTGGACACGGTGTATGTCCGATCGGTGAACTCGCCAAAAATCGCGAATCCAAAGTCAATGCCTCCACTGGATGCAAGAACGGGCAAGGCGGGAGACACAGTCAGTAGGAGGGGACCAACCACCCGCCCCGGCACGGCTGGCATGAGAGAATCCAACTCCGGAGCGCCGACCCGGAATCCGTTGTGATAGATCTCAACCTGATAGCTCGTGTCGAGTGTGAGGATGGTCTCCGGTATGGTCACGGGAGACTTCTGCACAGGCACGTCAAGTTGAAAGTTGACACCCGCCGCGAAGCTAGCGAGCGTGGCCTTGCATCGAACAGTGACACCATTTGGTGGGATGAACAGGAAAAGCAGTTCACCCGTTGTGACAGGCTGCCCCAAGGGCATCTGCAAATACCCGTAGAAGATCATGGGTGGTTGACTCAGCCGAGCAGATGCCGGCGTGACAAGAGTGAGCGTCAACAAGACCACGCCAAACAACAGAGTGGCAAGATTTGTTCTCATCGTCTGGATTCCGACTGCTGCGCCCTTCGTTCTCATGTCTGAAAACTCCTTCATCTGTG
>JAKQFZ010000168.1 GCA_029558215.1 Candidatus Omnitrophota bacterium | reverse complement strand
CTAGTTGAACACTTGTTGGAGGCGTTCAAAGAGGAACACGGGCTGGATCTGTCCGAGGACAAACAAGCCGTACAACGTCTGAAACTGGCTGCCGAAGAGGCAAAAATTGAGCTGACTGAAGTTCAGAAGACCAATGTCCTCATTGATGCCATTGCGATGTCTGACAAGGGGCCTCTGACTTTGGATGTAGATCTGACTCGCGCCAAGTTCGAGAGTCTGATTGAGGACTATATTGACACAACCTGCAGACTGACCATGGAAGCCATTGAGGATGCCGGCCTGAAGACGGACGACATTACCAACGTGCTCATGGTGGGGGGCAGCACTCGCATTCCCTTGGTGCAGAAGAGAATTTCCGAACTGCTACAGAAACAGCTGCGCAAAGACGTCCAGCCTGAAGAATGTGTCGCGATGGGCGCAGCGATTCAGTCGAGTCTGCTGGCCTCGATCGATGAAGAGTTGGAACTGACCGCGGCGGACCGAACCAAGAAGGACGGCCCTGTGGTCATTCACCTGACTCCCTTCTCGCTTGGGGTTGGTCTGGTCAACGATCAATATGGTGTCATCATTGACAAGAATGCAACCTATCCCAGCGAATCCAAGGACACCTTCACAACCACACGAGATTTCCAGACCGCCATCTCGTTCCCCATCTACGAAGGGGAAGAGCAGGTTGCGTCCGCCAACACTTTCCTGGACATGTTGCGCATAGACGGTATCACGCCAGCCCCACGGGGTATTCCCCGCATTGAGGTGACGTTCCGGCTCAACCACGACCGGATTCTTGAGGCAACTTCAGTTGATCTTGCGACCGGTAACTCGGTGAGCGTTACTGTTGAGGCGACCGACAACCGTCTTTCGCCGGAAGACAAAGCGCGCATGACCCGTGAAGCGCGTCAGCGTGTGACAGAGATGCTTGAACAGCGGATGCGTGAGAATCTGCACAATCAAGCCGAAAGCCTTATCTATCGAACTCAAAGGCTTATCGGGACTGCGCAAGATGAACAGGCGCGAGCTGCCCAGGCTGCCATTGAGCATCTTCAGGAGGCGTTGGACGAAGATGATCACACCGCGATTCATGAGCACATGAAGACTTTGAGTGACGTGCTTCACACACTGGAAGCTGGTGGCAGTATGCAGTAAGCCCGGGTTCACTGGACCCGGTTCTCGGAGAAGCGAGACGTCTCCTTTCCCGAAGGACGGGTAGCACCCGCGGGGGTATGGATTGAACCCGTTCTCGCCTGTGCGAGTTAGAAACCGGATCTCTTTGGAGTCTGGTTCTTCGGGAGCGACCGACCGCGTTTCGCAGCGGTTGTTCACAAATGGGATTGTCCGGCCGCCCTCTAGCCCTTCCTGGATGGAGAGGGGAAATCGAAGATTTCTCTCCGTACCAGGGGCAACTGGCAGAGTGGTTTTCTGGGAGTACTGATGACCGAAGAGACCGACAATGCTCAAGTCAAAGAGAGCTTCCCCTGTCCCAAGTGTGGCAGGAGGACTTCCTTGTGCCGACCCGAATGTGAGCACTGTGGATCCGATCTGAGCACCCTGCAGACGACCATCAGCATGGCGAATCTTCACTTCAACAGGGCGTTGGAACTGACTCAGGACAATCGCCTCAATGAGGCGATTATTGAACTTCAGGCGGCACTCGAACTGTGGGATAGAAATCCAAAGTATCATAATCTTCTTGGCAAGGTACTTGCCCGCAAGGGTTTGTTCAGTCGTGCCATCGTCCAGTGGGAAAAGGGGCTGGAACTTGATACCGCTTCGGCAACGGCGTATGAATGCATTCAGCGTGCTCGGAGAATCGAAGGATTTCTTCCGCAACAGCACTCACTGGCAGTCTTCAAACGAGTTCTTGCCGTATTGGCTCTCCTGAGCCTGATTTTTCTGATGGGGTGGTTCACCCAGTGTTCCAGTCGGCGAACTCTGCAGAAGCAGGTACAGGACTTGGACAAGGAGAAGTATCGCCTTGAACTATCGCTGGAGAGAATGAAGGGGGAGCGAATGGGGCTCATGGCTCTGTCTCAGGCTCCCGCTTCCAAGCCCGAACCGGCTCAGACCAAAGGCAAGACACCCAAGTCATCCGTCAGTACTCAACCCTCGGAGGAAGTTCTCGAACTCAGCCGCCAAGTGGGAAGCCTCAAGGAGGCCGTTTCGCAGAAAGACGAGCAGATCGAGCGGTTCAAGCGCATGGTTGCGGGGGCACAGCAGGCAGAGGCTTCGGCATCAAGCCGCGCTGAGGCACTGACCACGAAGTTGATCGAATGGGACAGACTGCTCAATGAGAGAGCCCAAGAACTCAAGACTCAGGCGTCTCGGATTCGTGAGAACGAGTTGAAGAATCGGGAATATGTCAGCAGCCTTCAGAGGCAGGTGGCCGAGCTGCGATCGCGTCTGGAGCGTTCGGGAGTTATGCCTTCCGATGCGACAGCGACCGTTTCCGTTCAGCCCACCCAAGAGGACACACGCGGCGTTGAGATCAAAACCGAAGATGACTCCGATGAATCACAAGGCGAGACGGATGTTGAAATACCCCCTATGGAGCTGCTGAATGAGTTCGGGGAACTGGAAGACCGCGCCACCGTTCCTGAGTCTGCCACCAAGGAACCTTGATCTGCCAGAGTCCGTCTGCTCACAGGAGTCGCATCGAAGATGAACCGCAAGGCGCTTGAATCCCTTTTGAAGAGCGTTCAGTCAAACGATATTACCATTGAAGATGCTCTTCAGCGACTCCGAAACCTTCCCTACGAAGATCTGGAATTCGTCAAGATTGATCATCACAGGGCGTTGCGTCAAGGGTACCCGGAAGTGGTTTTCTGCCCTGGGAAGACGGTCGAACAGGCCAGGGAAATCATCACCCGCTTGTGGGATTCCGGCTCAGATGTTCTGGCGACTCGGGGCTCCGAGGAACTCTTCCACCTCGTTCAGTCTATTGTTCCGCAGGCGCAGTTTCATCATCTCTCGAAAGCAATCGTCCTGCAACACGAACCTTCACACGAGTTGCGCCCAGGTCCCATCCTCGTTGTCTGCGCAGGGACGTCAGACCTGCCCGTGGCAGAGGAAGCCGCGGTGACGGCCAAGGCCATGGGCAACGAAGTCCAGATGCTCACCGATGTAGGCGTGGCAGGGATACACAGGCTTCTGAATCATCGGGATCTCCTCTGGGCGGCGACGGTGGTCATTGTCGTTGCCGGCATGGAAGGAGCCTTAGCGAGCGTTGTTGGAGGGCTGGTGAACATTCCTGTGATCGCAGTTCCAACCAGTATTGGCTACGGTGCAAGTTTCAATGGACTTGCGGCGCTGCTCGCCATGCTGAACAGTTGTGCGGCAGGTGTGACTGTGGTCAACATTGACAATGGGTTTGGAGCGGGTTTTGCAGCATCACAGATCAACCGTCTTCGGGAACGTCCTGTGAAAGGTCGTTGCTGACTATGACGAGGCCATCGTCTCGATGTCCTCACCTCGTCCGACTACGATGAGAATGTCTCCCTGAGCGATGGCTGTCTCCGCACCAGGCATATCATCCACAAAACCAGGCCGTTCAGACCCCTCCATACGCTTGATCGCGACAAGGTTGACACCGAATTTTCGGCGCATATCCAATTCTCCGAGAGTCTTTCCCCAGAACTTCTTGGGGGCGCTGACCTGCGCGGCGGTGTGTTCATCGGAGATCGGTACGTAGTCCAGAATGGTCTCTATTGTCAGATTCTGGGCGAGTTTGACGGCAACATCCTCTTCGGGAAAAATCACCTTGTCTGCTCCAACCAGGCTCAGTATCTGGCTGTGAACCTCTGCCGAGGTCCTCGTGATCACCAGGGGAACGCCCATCCTCTTGACGATGACGGTCGTCAGCAAATTGGCTTCAAAACTCTCCCCAATGCAGACAACGGCGACATCAACCTTATCCACCCCCTGTGCGCGCAGAGCACTCTCGTCGGTGCCATTCATCCGAATTGCTGCAGACACCTTGTCCTTGATTTCCTCGACTCGCCGTGCGTCGCTGTCTATGGCAAGCACTTCCCCGCCTCTCTCTTCGAGCGATACAGCCAGTTTCTGCCCAAATCTTCCGAGGCCGATGACCGCAAACTGCTTAGCCATTCAGATGTACCTCCTAAGCTACCCAATCATTATCGGGGCGTCGGGTAGATCGTAGCCGACTCGTCTTCTGGGTTGGGCAAGGGACAGTACCAGTGTGATTGGTCCCAGCCTCCCAACCAGCATGGAAAGGATGATGACCATCTTGCCGGCATCCGTCAACTTGGGAGTCAACCCCAGACTGAGCCCCACGGTGCCAAACGCAGAGACTTCCTCAAAAATAATGTCACGAAGAGAGGCGTCTTCCGTCATGGAAAGCACAAGTACTGAGGTGGCAACAAGCCCGGCCGCCAGAAAAACCACAATGGCGGCGCTTTCAACCACAGAAGCCGGGATGCGCCTTGACCATATTTCTGTATGAGTTTGTCCTCGAAGCATGGCACGAACCTTGAGCAGGAAGACGGCGAGAGTTGTCGTTTTGATGCCTCCGCCCGTTGAGGCGGGTGAGGCGCCGATGAACATCAGACAGATCATGATGAGAATGACGGGAAGTCCGAAATTGGAGATTCGAATTGTATTGAATCCAGCTGTGCGCGTGGTTGCAGACTGAAATACACTGGCCGTGACTCTCTGCATTCCAGACCAGCGGGGAGTCGCGGCTGGAGCCGGATGGAAGTAGATGAACACCGCACCCAGGACAATCAAGAACAAGGACGTGCAGACGACCAACCGAGTGTGAATTGAGAATCGTTTCCATATCTTCTTCTGTGGGCGGTGCCAGGCCGCAGGTGTCAGCAATTCAATAAGAACCGGAAAGCCGAGCCCACCGAACACGATGAGACCCGTGATCGCCAGGCAGAAGAATACGTTCTCATAAAAGCCTTCCAGATTATCTGAATAGAGACTGAATCCAGCGTTGCAGAAGGCTGAGACTGAGTGGAACACGGCATGAAAGACGCCCTGAGTCCATTCGAACTTGTTGAGCATCGTTGGCAGGATCAGGATGATCCCGAAAGTCTCACAAAGGAATGTGACAAGCAGAATCGAAACGACGAGATTCCCGATACTTCCCATCCTGTCGGTTCCAAGGATGCTTTGAAGTGTGGAGCGATCCTTCAGGCCGAGCCCAAGTCCTGTAAAGAGCGCAAATGCAGCGGAGAAGGTCATAATCCCCAGTCCGCCCAGCTGAATCAGTGTCAGTATCACAACCTGGCCTCGCAATGTGAAGTCGCGACCTGTGTCCACAACGACGAGTCCGGTCACACACAGTGCGGACGTCGCTGTAAAAAGCGCATCAATGAGTCGAATGGGTTTTCCAACGGGTGTGCTCCGTGGCAGAAAAAGCAGAATTGAACCGATCGCGATGACCAGAACGAAACTGTAGACGACCAATTTTGCCGGCGAGACGCGCCATCGAACAATGACCTTGTTGAGACGAAGCGCTCGAAGACCAATGGCTCCGAGCAGATAGAGCTGACTAAGAAGAATGAGCATCTTGATCGGAATGGCCGACTTTCGGCCAATGAAGAAGTAGAGGATCGGAAACAAAAAAATCAGAATAAAATCCGCAAGTCTTTTCCTGAAGAAGCGTTTCCGACTGCTCGAAAGCAGGAGTTTGACAAAGGCCTCCGACACAAAAGCAAGGACTATCGCGATATCCACATACAGAATCAGGCGCTGTTGAGAGAGGGTCAATATGAAACCGTACTGAAAAAGAAGCGTCAACAATGCCGCAACGGCGAGACACCACAGGAGACCCTCAAAGAACCGATTTAATTGGGGTATCTCTGAACGACGTAGTCTCAAGATATACTCTCAGTCCAACTTCTTGACTGCTGCATCCAGATGGGAATCCGGATGACACGTCTCTTTTGGTGTGGGCACATCCCATCCCGAACTAGTCAACGCTCTAACCTTCAGTAAGAGTATCAGAAGGGCGGTTCAAAGGCAAGACTTCCCAAGAGGCGACAAATGATCGCACTTGCTTTGTTTTCGGATGCGGGTAAGAATCCATCTGACTATTGTGAGTGCTCGTGTGTTTTCTTGCTGGGTTGGTTGAGCGCCAGATAACGATGTTTCGCGGAGTCTGCGCCGGTGGAGATGGCAGGGATGAATGAGACAATCGAGATTCTCAGAACCCACGAGTCTTGGCTCATGAAAAGGATCCTTGGCTACGCCAAGGATCGGGGATACGCCAAGTATACATCTACGTTGGAGGAGGCGTGGCGGCTTTCCATTGCCGGTCTGACCGCCTCTCTGGCTGAGGGTGCGAGACGATTTGACTGCATTCCTGAACTTGGCCCTGAAGAGGATTTGACAAAGGATCCTTTGACTTCCTTTGGTGTTGTCGAAGCCAGACGACACCGTGAACGTGGGATCTCCCTGCCGATGTTTCTCGGTCTGATGAAGTACTACCGTCAAAGCTATTGTGATCTCATCACCGAGCAAGTTGCCTCAGAGAAACTGCCTCGGGTTCGCCTGTTTCTGGATCGGTGTTTTGATCGAATCGAGATCGCTTTCTGTCAGGAGTGGGCGAAGTGTGACAGTGATGAACGTGTTCGGGAGTTGCAGAAGAATGCTCGACTGATCATGAATGAGAAGACGGCTTACCTGACAGTCTTCGAAAGCCTCGCCGAGCCGGTGATTTTGCTCGATCAGGACGATCTGATTGTGAACATGAACCATGCAGCGGTATCATTGGTCATTCCCGAACCGACACCCGGGGCACTCTACTACCATCCCGAGGAGATTCTTCGCAGAGAAGGCACGAACCCTCAGAACAGTTGCCATGCTTTCATCGGCAGAAAGGTACACCAGGTTCTCCCCTGGATTTTCGGGGGTGAAACGGAGTTTCCCTCCAAGTCACAATTGTGGAGAGCGCAAGGAATCGTTGCCAACCAGCAACGCTGTTATGATGTCAAGCACACCGAGATGCTTGATCTGAGCGGCAAATTCACTACCGGAATCCTGAACCTCAACGATGTGACCGATCGAGAGAATGCCGCCAACATACTGCGACAAAGCGAGGAGAAATTCAGAACCTACTTCGAGCACTCTCGTGTTGGAATGGCAATCACGTCACCGGACTATGGGTGGCTCGAAGTCAACCAGCGGTTGTGTGAGTTGTTGCGATGTTTTCCCAAGGACCTGGGTTCGATGACGCTGGAGACACTGACGCACCCTGATGACAGGCACAAGGATCGGGAGCGTACTGAGAAGATGCTCCGTGGTGAAATTGATGGGTATACCGTCGAGAAAAGACTCGTATGTATGGACGGTGGCTATGTGGACACCATCACTTCAGTGCGTGCGATTCGACGCTCTGATGGAACGGTCTCGCACTGCTTTGTTCAAGTTCAAGACGTCAGCAATCTCAAGCAGATCGAGCGACGGCTCCGGGAGTCGGAACAGATGCTGCGACTGGTACTGGACAATGTGCCCCAGCGCGTATTCTGGAAGAATCGAGAGTTTAAGTACCTTGGCTGCAACCGACCTTTTGCGCGAGATGCACATCTGGAGTCTCCACAAGAAATCACTGGGAAAGAGGACTTCGATCTGTCCTGGAAGGAGGTAGCACACCTCTACCGCCGTGATGACCAAGAGGTCATGGAGTCAGGACAGCCGAAACTGGGATACGAGGAGCCACAGTCCAGGCCGGACGGAAGTCTCATGTGGCTTCTCACCAGCAAAGTTCCCCTTCGAAACGAACAAGGAGATGTTGTCGGGGTTCTGGGAACCTACGAAGACATCACGATGAAGAAGAGCGTCGAGTCCGCCCTTCGAATCAGCGAGGGGCGACTCCGCTCCCTTTTCGATGCAATTACCGAAAGCACGCTTCTGGTGGACATCAAAGGGACTATTCTGGATCTCAACGAAGCGGCTGCACGGGTTGCCGGTCTGTCCCGAGAACAGGCTCAAGGAACCAATCTCTCCGAACACATACCTCCCGAAGTGGCAGCGCTCCATGTCCCAATAATACTTGAGTGCTATGAGAAAGCGGAGCCAGTACAGTTTGAACTTGTTCTGCATAAGAGGATTCTCTCGGTCTCTGTGTATCCCGTTCAGGATGACTCCAAGCGCGTAGTGCAGTTTGCCATCTTCGCCCAAGACTGTACCGAGCGCCACCAGGCAGAGCAGGTGCGTGAGCGTCTGGCTTTGGAGCTGGCAAGAAAGAACAAGGAGCTGCAGCAGTTGATTTTTATCGCATCCCATGATCTGCGATCGCCTCTGGTCAACGTCATGGGGTTTTCCAGGGAGTTGGAGTCGCACATTCAGGATCTGTCCAAGGCGATTGAAGCAACCTGTGCCGATGCGGTCAGACAGGGAAGTCTTGCCCGTCTGTTGACGCAGGATGTTCCTGAGTGCCTCAGCTTTATTGCTGCTTCGACGGCTCAGATGGACAGACTACTCAAGAGCCTTTTGAAGATCTCACGTCTGGGTCAAAGCGTGCTGCACTTTGAGAATCTGGATATGCGGGTCTTTGTGGAACAGCTGCTGCAGGGAATGGACTATGAGATCAGAATCGCGGGGGCGGATGTGTCTCTGGATGTGCTCCCGCCCTGTCGGGCGGATGCCGCGCAACTGAGCCAGGTCTTCAGCAATCTTGTCAGCAACGCCCTCAAGTATCTCGACCCGAAACGGCGCGGTGTGATTCGAATCTCCGGATCGGAAGCCGCCGATGGGGTCGTCTATCGTATTCAAGACAATGGAGTCGGAATTGCTCCACAGGACTGGGATCGGATTTTTGATCCTTTGGTCCGAGTTGAAGGTCGAGATGCAGATGGCGAAGGTCTTGGATTGACTGTGGTCAAGACTGTGGTAGAACGTCATGGAGGAAAGGTTTGGCTGGAATCAGCTCCTGGCAAGGGAAGCACGTTTTTCATTTCCCTGCCGAGATAGAGGTTTGGAGGAATCATGATGAACCGGGAAGTCGAGATCATCCTGGTCGAAGACGATGAGGGGCATGTCTCTTTGGTTCAGAGAAACCTGAGACGAGCGGGAATTCTCAATACCATTCACTGTTTTCAGGATGGAGCGGATGTACTTGACTTCCTGTTTCGAAAGGGAAAGCCTCCGCACCGAAAATCAGGCGTTCCCTATCTCCTGGTACTGGACATCAGAATGCCCAAAGTGGATGGTGTCGAGGTGCTTCGGGAGCTCAAACAGGATCCCGAGCTACGGAAAATCCCAATTATCATGCTGACTACGACAGACGATCCCCGCGAAGTGGAACGCTGCCACGCCTTGGGATGCAGTCACTATATCACCAAGCCGATTGATTACGACACCTTCATCAATGCCATTCAGCAGCTAGGGCTTTTTCTTATGGTTGTCGAGGTGCCGAAGATCAATGGAGAGTATGCTGCGAGCACATAGCCGATAGACTCACGATCGGCGGAGAGAACACAAAGGACAGAGAGATGAAGGAAAGAATCCGCATTCCACGTCTGGCGATGTTGGTGTCAGGTTTCATCCTGGTGGCGATGCTCGGGTGCAAGGCAGCCAAAACTGCGCCCAACGTTCTCCTGATCACTCTTGACACTGTTCGTGCTGACCGACTGGGTTGTTACGGATATGGCGACATCAAGACGCCGAACATAGACCAACTGGCAAGAGAAGGGATCCTTTTCGAGAAGGCATATTGCCAAGTTCCAATCACGCTCCCTTCGCACGCTTCCATCCTGACTGGCCTCTACCCTCCCAATCATGGTATCAGGCTCAATGGCCCCTATCTGCTTCCCTCGGATGTGCCCACCGTTTCCTCTCTCCTTCAGGAGAAGGGTTACCGAACCGGCGCCTTTGTAAGTGCGTCGGTGCTCTTGTCCCAGTTCGGCATGTCCAGAGGATTCGATATCTATGACGACGAGATACTGAGTGCATCAACAGCCTATATGCCCGAGCGTCGCGCAGCGGTAACGGGACAGCGTGCCGTGAACTGGCTGAAATCGAGCAGTATGGACTCTTTTTTCCTCTGGGTTCATTTCTTTGATCCACACATGCCCTATGATCCGCCTGAGCCATTTCGCAGCCAATATGAAGCCAACCCCTATGATGGGGAAATCGCTTATGTGGACAGCGTCTTGGGCAAGGTACTTGGAGCCCTTGAAGAGACAGGTGAAAGAGACAATACGCTGATCATCCTCACAGCGGATCATGGAGAAGGCTTGGGAGAACATGAGGAAACCACACATTCACTTTTCGTATACGACGGTACTGTCCGCGTTCCCCTGATCCTGGTTCTCCCGAAGAATCAGGTCAAGGATTCCAGCCCCTGGAAACCGGGCACACGTGTCAGTCAAGTTGTCGAAACTGTAGATATTGTCCCCACAGTTCTCGACGTATTGGGAATGAAAACCGCACTTCGCTTTGACGGAAAAAGTCTTCTGAACGCCGACAAAGAGACGTCCCGCTATGCCTACGCTGAATGCCTTTACCCGATGTCCATGGGTTGGTGTCCGCTTCAGACAGCGCGCCAGGACCAATGGAAGTACATTCGGGCACCACGAAGGGAATTGTTTGATACCGACACTGATCCCTCCGAGCGCGCAAATCTCTACAGCGACGACCACGAGCGGGCGAGGGATCTCGAAAAATGGCTCTCTGGCTATCCCATCTATTCTGAGCGCGAAGCCAGTCTCAAGCAGAATGTGTCACCGGAAGTCGCCAGGAGTCTTACCGATCTTGGCTATCTTTCACTGGGAACAACTGTCCGTCGAAGTGAGGAGAGCCTTTTCAAACTCCCCGATCCCAAGGATCGAACCGCGGTGTTTGAACAGATCAACAAGGCTCCTTATCTGATGAATACCGGCCATGCTCAAGAGGCTTTGGATTTGCTGATTCCTCTGCTTAAAGGTGGGGAGCACAGCAATCCGGTGCTCAACAGGATGCTGGGGATCAACTACGTCAAGATGGGGTTGTTTGAAACGGGACTTCCCTTTCTGAAGGCCTATCGGCTCTTGGCGGAAGGGGACTTGGAGTCATCATACTATCTTGGCGTTGCCTTGCTGCGTAGCGGTTCGACAGAAGCTGCGCTTGCGCCTTTCAGGGAATGTGTCGAGGCGATGCCGAGTTACGCTGCGGCGTGGGACCAACTTGCGGTTGCCTACGGCATGCAGAAAGACTACGACAAGGCTCTCGAAGCGGGCACAAAGGCGGTCGAGAGAGAACCACTGAATCCGGAGTACCTGAAGAATCTCGGAGTCACCCTGCTCAGAAAAGGTCTGCCTGATCAGGCAGAGACTCATTTTGCAAAGGCCTTGGAAGTTCAGCCTGATTCTGCTGATCTGCACCATCACAGTGGTCTTGCACTGAAGTTTCAGGGTAAGAATGAACAGGCAGCGCGTTCATTTGAGAAAGCCCTGACACTGCAGCCGGATTTCGTTGATGCCAGTCAGTACTTGGTGGAAGTTCTGTTCAAGATGGGGAATAAGCCTCGTGCCAAAGAGGTTGCCGAGTCACTTGTTCGAAAGGGAGCAGATGCACCCGTCGCTCGTTTCTGCCTTGGGCTTATTGATCTCGATTCAAAGCAGTATTCCGAGGCAGCGGATCATCTTCAGAAGGCCATTGAGGGAATGCCCGACTTCTCCGCCGCCTATCAAGCCTATGGTCGCGTTCTGCTCCAGATTCCTGAGGGAGGAGCAAAGGTCAAGTGGTTGTTGGAGACCGCTGAGCAAAATGCGGTCGCGTTGCCCCAGGAGCTGAAGCAACAACTGGAGGCTCATGCTCAGTCAGGATCCGGCCAATGAACGATCCCTTCTGCAGGTTTCACGCTGGACAGACAGGATGAAAGCGAGGCGCACTCACAAAGAAGCCGAGCACAGACTTCGGGAAACCCATCTGTTGAGTCACTGCTCTCATGCGGGTGAGAGAGTCATGGTGGCTTTTCCAAATACGTATTCCGTGGGGATGGCCAATCTTGGTTTCCAGACAGTCTATGCGGATTTGCTTGAAAGGCAGGATGTTCACGTCGAAAGGGTCTTCCTGACGGATGATCCCCGCAGTGTCGAATCCGCCACCCGCCTCTCCAATGCCCGCCTGATCCTGTTCTCGATCTCGTTCGAGTTGGATGTTCTTGGTGTTGTCGAGATGCTCTTCCGCTCGGGAATTCCGCTTCGTTCTTCAGAGAGAGGTCTGAAGGATCCTCTCATCGTGGCAGGTGGGATGGTGCCAACGGCGAACCCTCTGGCGCTTTCAGACGTTGTTGATGTGTTTCTTCGAGGGGAGTCCGAAGCCGTGCTCATGCCATTTGTCGATCAATGGCTGAATAAGGAACATTTGAACAAGCAGAGCCTTCTGGAATCGCTGGCCTCATTGCCTGGTGCCTATGTGCCTCAGATTCACGGGAATCATTCGTGGTGTTGCCTTCCCGCCGTTGCTGAGAGAGTTGACCTGAACGATGCTGTCCCCGCGCATTCGGCTATCCTCACTCCTGAAGGGGAGTTCCGCGACGCCTTTCTCATCGAGATTTCCCGCGGTTGTCGAAATCACTGCCGCTTCTGCGGAATAAGGCAGATCCAAGGTCAGCCTCGTTTTCATTCCAAGGAAAAAGTAACCGCGCTTCTGGATCGTCATGGGCAGGCTGTCTCCCGTGTGGGGCTTGTCGCAGCAGATCTCGGCTCCAATCCGGACACCATGGCAATATGTGAAGCCATCGTCAGTTCGGGTCGGCAGCTGACAACCTCTTCAGTCGAAGTGTCTGCGGCAAATTCCGACCTGCTCGATCTGCTTCGTCGAGGTGGACAGAAGACGTTGACCATTGCGCCGGAGACCGGCAGCGAGAAGGTCAGGCGGCAGCTCGGGAAGCTTCTGACCGACGCAGACATTCTGAACACCGCCTCTCGGGCGATTGAGGCAGGAATCCCATCGCTCAAACTGTATTTTCTCGCAGGTGTGGGTGACCTTCTTCAGGATGAGTCCGGTGTGTCAGGAGAGTCTGCAGCCATCGTCTCATTGGTACGCGAGATCGCACAACGCCGACAAGAGAAGGGGAGTATGGTCGTGGGTCTTTCGCCTCTCGTTCCTCGATATGGAACGCCACTGCAGTCGAAGCCTCTTCCCGACAGACGCCATGTTCAGCAAGTCATCTCGGCCGTTCGTCACGGGCTGCGTGACTTTTCCGGAATCTCTGTTCGTGCAGGGGGTTGGTTTGAAGCTGCAACCGAATGGATTCTGAGCCACGCGACGGCGGAAATGTCCGAAACACTCATGCGCGCAGGAGTGGACACACAAAACCGCAGGGCGATTCTGGCGGAAGAGATCGCCAAGAGATAGATCAACTCGGCATGTGCAGGCGCAATGGTCATACCCACTCGTGCGTGGTGCTTGCTCCTGCAAGAGAACCTGCCTCTTCTGAAGTCTGATTCCCCGGGAGTTGGAATGCAGTCAGTTCCACAATGACTGCCCAAGTTTTCCTGACAATGATGACAAGGAATCAGACTGCACTTCTCCCCCGCAAGAAATGCTCTGGTCTTCTGGCTGAGCCGATCGTGTGTCTCAAGGCTTTATCTTAACCGCGATGTCGTTTTTGGAGATGACCTTCAGTTTGCCACCTGCGCGGCTCAGTTCCGCGTAGGGAACGACATCTGCATCTGCAGTCAGAGAGACAAGGGCTCTCCCGATTTCGAGTCGAGTGCCGTTGTATAGGCCTGCCTGTTCGAGTCGGTCGCGGTGGAAGGAGAGGAAAACGAACTCCGCGTCAGTTCTCACTCTTGGGAGCACAAGTTTTGGCTCAATTGGAGACCCGGAGACAGGGGAGAAAAGGAAGATCTGCCGCCTTCCATCCACAAGGTCAACGACCAGGGCTTCTCTGTGCGGATCGTACGTCAGGCCTTGGCGTATCGCCGATATGATGAACGGTTCACGGTCGTACGGCTGCAGAATTCCCAGGAAGTCCGAACGAAGACCTGGCGTTTCCGATCTTCGTCGAACCATGAGACGAGGCAGCCATTCCTCTCTGCCGCCAAAGGAGTTGGAAGTGTCAATCCAGCATTCGCCAAGAGAGACACTCGCATTCTCGGTCAAACCGATGTACGAAAGATGCAGAGGCGGCGCGTCTTTCGATCTGCTCTCGGATTCATCCCGCAGACACCAGTCCAATGTCCAACCCTGTGCAGGAGAACTCTGTCCTCGAAAGTTTCTGGTTAGATTCGGAAAGGGAGCTGGCACCTCTTCTTCCAGACTTAAGCCTGTGGCCTGAGCTTTTCCTAGACCCGACGAGAGAAAGTAGGCGTGTTCCGAACCACCGACAATCTGAAAGAGATCCACGACGTAGAAGTCCTCGTCGGAGATATCAACCTTCAAAAGAGTCCGCTGATAGATCTCGCAACCGGCACTCGGCGCCGCGCTGGCTTTCACCAAGTCCAGTTCTTTCCCAGGGCACCAAAGCGCAAAGGCTCCATCAGCCCTTTGCTGTGCAACCGCGTCAGCGACCACCGTATTGTGCGCCGCCGTTTCAAGATACCATGTTGCTTTCGGGGCGTTCCAACCACCGTACCCCACCGGCGGATAGCCGAAATCAGGCAAGAGATCTGTGCCACGCGCATACAAACCAATGTTGAGCGCGTTCAGGTGACCATGGTTCCCAGAGGAATTGTTCATAATCCATAGGGCGTTCTGGAAGTCCCCCTGGCCTGATCTCGAAACTGAAATACCCCACTGCGGAAACAGCGAATCGCCAGTTGTCAGATTCTGTCCGGTTTGGTCTATGACTTTCTGCACTTTCTGCTGAAAGGCGTCTGGATCTTTCTCCCCCAAGTCATGAGGGAGATCGGCGGTCTTGTAGTCATTCGCCTTGTAGATGACCTTGACGTAGTCTGGGTCTCCGGTGATCTCGTACAGCCTCCACATGAAAGAGAATCCAGAAGGAGAGGTGAATCGCACTGGAACATTGAGACTTACTCCGACGAAGTTGGGGAAAATCGCACCGAAGCGGCCACAGTCCCCCACACAGGGGTAGAACTTCTCGAGACACCAGGTGTCAATGAAGAACCGCCAGGTCTTGCCGAGCGCTGGATGCCGCCGGAACAGCTCATCAATAAGCGTCGAGTCAAGAGCATCAAAGCGGGCAATGATGTCGGAGAAGAGGAATGGGAATATAGCCGAATAACCAGAGAGTCCCCTCTCTCCAGTCAGGCCGTCCTTCACTGTCGAGGTACGAGCGATCTCACACAGTGACTCAAGCACCGCCTCACGAGTCACAGGCCATCCAAGAACCGCGTTGATCGTCATGATTGCGACAGGGGTCATGGGGTAGTTTGAGTTGATCTTGTGTTTTTGCGCGATTGAATCCAGAAATATCCTGGACTCGATGTTTTCCTGAATCTCTGCAAACGAACTCTTGGCATTGGGACATGCCGTCTGTGTCGCTTTCCGAGAAAGGAAAGAAATCAACTCGAGATCGTCCTTGATACCATCGAAAATCTGGTCATAGGCATAGATGAGTCGCTGAATTTCTGCACAGGCATCATGCCAAACGCTGACATAGCCGTTGGAGCCGCGTTTTTCGTAGACTTCGCCCTGCGTTGCAAAGTCAAAGGACGGATGGAGGTCAGCAATTCGATCAAGAAGTATCCCCGCTCTCCGTGAGTATTCCATGTCCCCTGTGATGCTGTAAGCTTCTGCAAGACTCGCAACACCGCCGACGATCTTCTGCCGCCATTGACCGGCACTGAGATAGTAACCGATGAATCGCCATCGCTTGGCCTCTTGCAGATAGCCTTCTCCGTCATCCACACCGAAGAGGTGTTTGGGGTCTTGTGGGTCGGGATGGTTTTGATTGAACAAGAGTGAGCGATCTGCCAGTGCTGGATCAAATTCCCCTGATCGGTTCAGACCGGATCTGTAAAACGCTTCGAAGTCATTGGTTGGGAAGAGGCTCTTGCAGTGTGGGCACTGCACCTTGAATGGATGACCCCAGATATCTATGATCCAAGTGTACATTCGAACGTCTTGATGGCATTCAGGACAGAAACCGTCAGACCAGACCATCCAGCTTCGAGAGATGTTGGAACTGAACATCAGATTCCAGGTCTCATCATAGGACATCTGCTTCCAAGGCTCCGCCTGCTCGACGATAGAATCTCGTGCCGACTTTGCCCATGCGAAACGTTCGGCGTTCTTGATCGCGGCGATGCGTCGTGACGTCGAGTGAAGAACGCTCTGTGTCTTTGTTGCCGCCTCACACGCAGAGGGAAGCGACAGCAAGAGGAGAAAGACAGCGATCAACAAAACGCTCATGATGCTCCACCGTGACATTTGGATACTCCTTCGTGAAAGTCTGCTATCCGAACTATGCGAGGCTGTTGTTCGAAATCGTCTCGAGACCAGGCCTGCGCAACAAAGTGAGTGCGGAATCCATATCTACCCTTCCTTCTCCCTCACTCGAAACAGAATGAAACGAAGCGGGGATCCGCGGTTCTCATAAACCTTCTCAAGCCAGGGAATGCCTTCCTTCTGAAGAATGCCGACAAAAGGGTCTGCAGCGAAGTGCCTTCCCAGAAGGGGCATATTTCGCCGTATGACAGATGTGTCGAGCAGAAAGTATCTCACATTGAATCGGTCAAGATGCTTTCGGAACTCATCGAGCTCAGTATACGTCGGAACAAAAACTCTCTTGCGATTGATGACCCAGTAGTAAGCCAGTTCGTGGCTGGGTCCCATGCAGAGGACTTCGTCCAGCTGGACGATGGTTGCGATAGCTCTGAGAGTTTCGGCTTCCTCAGCTCGAAGTGTTTTTGACTCTCCCCCCTTGGAACGCCAGTTTGCGTGAGTCCATAAACCCGGGAGACTCCAGAGCATCAGCGCTCCAATAACAACGCAGTAGGCAACAGAAGCACGTCGAATCTTCCGGGGAAAGAACCTTTCAACTGCTGCAGACGTTCCAGCGCCTGCATAGATGAAATAGAATACGGTCAGGGGGTATACAAATCGAGGGGCAACATCAACGTGTGCATACCAAGCGAAGGACGCGACGTTCAGCAGAGCGAAGACCAAAATCATCCCTCGAATCACCCTTTGCTCACGCCACAGACCGAGCAGCGCAAGAGGCAACATCAGCCAGCCGACAGGCAGCCTGCCCGGATGATCCCTTGCCAGTTCGAGAAAGCGCCGAAGAACAAGACGCAAGCCCCGAAACCACTTCACAGAGGCTTCTTGAACGGTATGGCGTTCAAAGTAACTCGACATCGTGGGCAATGTGTCGTAGACACGCCAGGCGTCTCGCGGACCGAAATCTATCCACATCATGCCTGAGATCTCAGGGCTGTAGAATGGACTGCCTGTAGCGCGCCAAGTTCTGTAGAGATGGGGTAAGACCGCAACTGATGCGACAAGACTGAAAACAAGAAAGGCACCGAACCTATTTAGGAAGATGCATCGTTTCCGTTCAGTCGAGAGGCCATCTGCATCTCCGAGATCTGTTTTCGGTCTGCTCAACAGCAGTGCCACTGCAAGAGACGGCACCACCATGACAGCACTGGATTTTGTCAGATATGCCAAGCCCAGCGCTGTGCCCGCGCCCGCCGCCCATCGCCATGATCTCTTTGGGGATCCATCCTGTTGTGATCGAGCAAGCAGAAACCACGTCAAGACAAGAAAAAGGACAAGTACATTCTCACACCAGACCTCTGTGGCAAGAGTCATGAATGTGCCATGAATGCCCAAAAGCACAGTGGCAACAAGACCGGCTGCCAGACCGAAACGCAGGGAGACGCAGACCAGCACCACAATGAGAAGCAGGACAGCAATGATGGCGGTAAGGCATTTCGCACGCCACAGAAAACCCACATCCCGACCGGCAACGCTGGAGAGCAAATAGGGATAGAGCGGCTGACGATTTGTTTCCCTATGGGTCACATCTGGCTTGGGCTGGAAAGCGCTCAGATTGTCCGAGACGAAGCCCCGTCCTTCAGCGATGTTCACCGCCAACTCAAGATATGCCCCTTGGTCTCCGTGTTCCGGGGTCTGATCTCGAGAGAGCAGAGAGATAAGAGCCCATGACGCACACACCAGATAGAGTACACAACACGCCGCGGCGAAGAGACTGAGGCGGCCTTCAGCTGTGGATATCCTGTATCCGGAACGGGACTCTGGATGGGGCATACCCGACTTTCTCCTGATGCAACTGGCTCCAGCCAGAATACTGAAGAAAAAGAAGTCGGGCAAGAGCGTGTGCGGACGGGGGGCAATCTTGTTTTTTTATTTTCTCTTATGCTGCAATGATTCTGGGAGTGAAGAGATTAGTAACGCGATGCCATTCATTGGAGAGCAATGCTGAGCGGAGTTCGAGAATGGGGTGGAGCCCTTGAGTGTTCCATTGCATCCCGGAGCGCTTGGAACGTTGAGCCACATAGTGCTTGCAGGCGGACTCAATGATACCCGAACCAATAGGAAGCTGCTCCCGACGCAATCGGGCATAGTCCATTCTTTTGGCATGTCCAGAGAAGTAAGCCATGTTGGTTTGCAGCACGTGTTCAGCCAGGCTCCCTGGGAACTGTTTGTCGCGACGTCGCAAAGACCAGAACAACTTTCGCATTCGGTCGATAACAACCGCCACATGTCCTTCCCATAACTCGGCTTCGCGATTGTGTTGCCATTCGCGTGCTTGGTCACTCCCTTGACCGAAAACCGTGTTCGCCACCTCCCAAAGGTGCTGCACTGCATGGAACCAGTCTACGATTTCAACGGCGTTTGGAAAATGCTTCTGCGCCTGATTCCATATCCACTCGGCACCATCGCCCAGCACAACCACTCGCTCCGCGTTGTGCACCCCCTGTTTGACCGCTTGGGCATACATTCTCTCCCCGACCGCCTCGCAGTGCTCCACTCGTCCACTGTATCGAACGTCAGCCTCTTGCGGTTGGCTCCCTCCTGGGGACACATCATAGGAGAAGGTAGCCACTACCTTGGCGTCTTGCCACCCCTCTCGCGTGGGAACCTTTACCGCATCCGTCGATACACACAACGTACCCACCGCTTTCGCTTCCCCCTGCAACTGCCCCTTCATCGCTTTCTCGATCTCCTGTTCTCGCTCCCGCTCCAACTCGCCCCCCAAGTCTTTTGCAATACTCTCCAAGGTGCATTGCGCAAAATCCAATCCCGCCAGCCTGCTTAACAAACGTTGCCCACCACCATAGGGTTGCTCCGCCACAACCAAGGCCACGCACTCCTGAACTTTTCCCGTCTGCGTACGTCCACGACAACCTAATCCCTCATCCAACCAAAACACCCCTCCTCGGCATTGCGGACACCAATAGTAACTGCGCTCAATCCTCGCATTGCCCAAAAGCGTCAGCACTTTCTTACTCGATCTCGGACGACGTTTCATCTCACGGCCGCATTCACAACTCAACCGTTGCGGCTCCGATTCCGCTGCCTGCTGCGTCCATCTCTCTCCCAACGCTTTTGCACCCGCACCCAGCAGCAACCGCCGAACACGCTCTTCCGCTTCCCCAACTTCGATTCTCTCCTCTCTCAAACACTCCACAACCAAGTCTTTAATCCTTTCTTCATACCTGCTATCCTGCATATCGGCTTTCGGTCTCCTTTCAAGGTTTTGCTTCCTGCGGTTTTACCGCATTTGTTGACCGAAAGCCTCTCCCTTTTTTACCACCCGTAATTTTTTACGACTGCACCCTTCTGGAGTCTCCCATAGCACTCTGACGTCGGATATGATAAACAATCCGCTGCTTCATCAGATTTGATGTGCAACAATGACAATCTGGTTCTTGAGGAAAATTCAGTGACTGATAAGAAACGCAAAAAAGGCATCATCCACCTGGTCTGTAACGCGCATCTGGATCCCATCTGGTTATGGGAATGGGAGGAAGGTGCTGCAGAAGCGATCTCGACGTTTCGCACGGCGGCTGACTTCTGTGACGAGTACAACGGGTTCGTCTTCAACCACAATGAAGTCGTTCTCTACAAATGGGTGGCCGAATATGAGCCAACGCTGTTCAAACGAATTCAAAAGCTCGTAAAGCAGGGCAAATGGCACATCATCGGTGGTTGGTACGTTCAACCGGACTGCAACATGCCATCCGGAGAATCATTTGCCCGTCAGGGGCTTGTTGGAAAGCGTTATTTCAAGAAACACTTCGGGGTAGATGTGAAGACAGCGATCAACTTTGACCCGTTTGGTCATACTCGTGGGCTGGCTCAGATTCTCAAGAAGAGTGGCTTCGACGCCTACCTTTTCTGCCGACCAGGCCAGAACGACTGTCCACTCCCCGACGACGACTTCGTCTGGGCGGGGTACGACGGTACGGAAATTCTTGCACACCGTTCTTCACTTTTTTATGGCAACAATCTCGGAGGGGCGCGAAGCAAGGTAGAAGCCTGGCTGAAGCAGAATCCAGAGAAACCCATCGGCATGGTGCTCTGGGGAGTTGGTGATCACGGCGGCGGTGCATCACGTCTTGATCTGGCGCAGTTGAACGCCCTGATAGACGAGACGCCGGATTGGGAGATCCGTCATTCCAATCCCGACGTCTACTTTGCGGAACTCGCCAAGAAGCAGCATCTTCTGCCGCGCCATGGGAAGGATATCAACCCGTGGGCAGTTGGCTGTTACACCAGCATCATTCGCATCAAACAGAAGCATCGTCTCTTGGAGAATGAACTTTACGCCGTTGAGAAGATGGCTGCCAACGCCTGGATGCAAGGGTTGATGGAGTACCCACAGGACGATCTGAACCAGGCGCTCGAGGACTTACTGCTGTGTGAATTTCACGATGTGCTTCCTGGTTCCTGCATTCAACCGGCAGAAGAGGCGGCGATCCGAATCCTCGATCACGGTCTGGAGATTTTGGCGCGGCTCAAGGCGCGCGCCTTCTTCGCTCTGTCATCTGGACAACCCAAACCTCCCGATGGACAAATTCCGGTCTTCGTTTACAACCCGCATCCCTACAAGGTAAAGCAGATGGTGGAATGTGAGTTTCAGCTTGCCGATCAGAACTGGGCAGACTCATTCACTCAGATCACGGTTCATCAAAAGGGCAAGACGATCCCCTCTCAGGTAGAACGTGAAGTCAGCAACATTCCACTTGACTGGCGAAAACGTGTCGCATTTCACGCTGAGCTGGAACCAAGTCAAATGAACCGGTTCGATTGCATCCTTCAGGTGGTTCCAAAGAAACCCGAGACTGCTCTCAGGATTCGAAATGGCAAGGTTCATTTTAGGACCGACGAGCTGGATGTGCTCATCAACGCAAAGACAGGGCTGATGGATCGTTTTCGAGTCAACGGCACGGATTTCCTTCGCAAAAATGCCTTTCAGCCTCTCGTGATCAAGGATGATGTGGATCCGTGGGGAATGTGCGTCAAGGGATATCGGAATGTTGAAGGTGCGTTCACGCTCATGGATGCGAAAGAAGGCGCGTGGTTCTCTGGTCTTGAGAGGCTGAAAGGCATTTTTGATCACGAGA